>CAZMKO010000024.1:19490-26987 GCA_964566965.1 uncultured Rhodanobacteraceae bacterium | reverse complement strand
TGATGGACGAGGTGGGCCGCGGCACCAGCACCTACGACGGCCTGTCGCTGGCGCGCGCCGCCGCCGTGCACCTGGCCACGGCCAACCGCGCCTTCACGCTGTTCGCCACACACTATTTCGAACTGACGGAACTGGCCGGCGACTACCCCGGCATCGCCAACGTGCACCTGGATGCCGTGGAATACGGCGACAAGCTGGTGTTCATGCACGCGCTGAAGGAAGGCCCGGCCAGCCGCAGCTTCGGCCTGCAGGTGGCGGCCCTGGCCGGCCTGCCCCGCGATGTCATCGCTGACGCGCGCAAAACTCTCGCCGAGCTGGAAAGCGGCACCACGGCGCGTGCCGCACAACCCGCGCCGGCCGACACCTCGCCGCAGCTGGGTTTGTTCGCACCCGCCGCGCCGTCGCCGGTCGACAATCTGCTGGCCGACATCGACCCCGATGCGTTGTCCCCGCGCGAGGCGCTGGAGACGCTGTACCGGTTGAAGGAATTGGCGGAAAACGGGCGTTGAAAACGGGGATTCCGGACGTCACGGGCCATCGCCTGCAGGCAGGCTCCTACGCCGGAATATCGCGAATTCCGTGTTGCCGTCGGAGTATGGGCAGGCGCGACCGGGATACGGGGAAATGGCGTGTCTTGCGGCAAGCCCGGTCGCGGCTTCCACGCTCCTGCAATTCATATTCGGGTTGCACGATTCACCCGTAGGAGCCTGCCTGCAGGCGACCTGTCAACCAGATGCTTCAAGCCACACGCGCCCGGGTCCCGGCATCCATCGCCTGCACCAGGTCGTCCCACAGATCCTCGACATGCTCGATGCCGACCGACAGACGGATCAGGCCCGGCGTGATGCCGCATTGTTTCTGCGTGGCTTCGTCCAGGACACGATGGGTCAGGCCGGCGGGATGCTGTACCAGGGTATCCACCGAACCCAGGCTGACCGCCGGGGTAGCCACCTGTACCTGGCGCATCAGATCCGCGGCGGCGGCATGTCCGCCCTTCAGATCGAAACTGATCAGGGTGCCCGCCCCGGCCATCTGCGTGCCGACCAGATGCGCGTTGGCGACCGTGCCCAAGCCCGGATAAAACGTCTTCGCCACCGCCGGATGCTCGGCCAGCCGGCGCGCCAGTTCGCCGGCGTTGTCCTGGGCCTTTTCGACGCGCAGCGACAGCGTCGGCAGGCCGCGATGCAGCAGGTAGGCACCCAGCGGATGCAGCAGGCCGCCGGTGGCTGCACGCACCTGGCGCAACGTGGCCGCCCATTCGGCATCGCAGGCCACCACGCCGGCGATCACGTCGCCGTGGCCGCCCAGGAACTTGGTGGCGCTGTGCATCACCAGGGTCGCGCCCAGGCTGGCAGGCTGCTGCAGCACCGGCGTCGCGAAGGTGGAGTCGACCATGACCGGCACGTTGCCGGCGGCGGTGACCACGGCTTGGATGTTGATCAGGTCCAGGGTGGGGTTGGCGGGCGTCTCGATGATGACCAGCGCGGTGTCGTCACGGATCTCGTCGACGATGGCGGCGGCCTCGACCCAGCGCACCGGCAGGCCCATCAGGCCCGAATCCAGCAAATGGTCATGCGTGCCGTACAGCGGCCGCACCGCCAGTACGTGCGAGCCGCGCTGACGCGCCGCCAGCAGACAGGCTGACGCGGCAGCCATGCCCGAGGCGAAGGCCACCGCATCGCTGGTGCCTTCCATCGCCGCCAGCGCCTTTTCGAAACGCGCCACGGTGGGATTGAAAAGCCGCGCGTAGATCGGATTGGCCGCCTCCGCCTGCCCGCCGACCAGCGCATCGAAGCTGGCCGTGCCTTCCTCCAGGTCGCGCACCGGGTAGGTGGTGGACAGGTCGATCGGCGGCGCATGCACGCCAAGGTCGGAAAAATCCTCGCGTCCGGCATGGACGCCAAGCGTTTCAACGTGTTTCATGGCCATGGACCTGTTCGGAAATTACACCACATACTAGAATGATCCCGGATACAAAGGCCATGAACTCGAATACTATTTCGTCAAACAGGGTATTCATGCAACTGGATCGAATCGACTTCGCCATTCTGGGCGAATTACGCAAGAACGCGCGGTTGCCCAACAAGACCCTGGCCGAACGCCTCGGGGTAGCCCCTTCCACCGCGCTGGAACGGGTGCGGCGCCTGCACGAGGCCGGCGTCATCCAGGGCTACCACGCGGAAGTCAGCCCGGCGGCCGTCGGCATCGGCCTGCAGGCGATGATCAGCGTGCGGCTGGCGCGGCACTCGCGCGAAGCGGTGGCACGTTTCCACGATTACCTGGGCAGCCTGCGCGAGGTACTCAGCTTCTACCACGTGGCCGGTGCCGACGATTTTCTGGTTCACGTGGCGGTGCGCGGCAGCGATCATCTGCGCGACTTCGCGCTGGATGCCTTCACCACCCGGCCCGAGGTCGATCGCATCGAAACCAGCCTGATCTTCAGCTTCCGTCGCAACCCCGAACTACCGGCTTATCCGGATCCGTCGCCCGGAACCTGACATACCCGGTGTTGCCGATTCCAGGTTACCGGACGGCATCCGGGCAAGCGCGACCGCGGCCATGGGTTGCTCCCACAGGCCACCTCGAAAACTCCGGGCCGATGCCGCGCTACATGCGGTGTTTCAACTCGCGCAGTTTGCGCCGGTCGGCCTTGTCCGGCCGTCGCTCGGGTTTGACGGGACGACTCAGGCGGGCCGCGGCACGCGCCTCCTCGCGTGCACGGCGGCTGGCTTCGGTTTCCGCATACAGCGTTTCGGCCACCTTGGCCGGGCCGCGCTTGCCGGAAACACCCAGCACCTCGATCTCGAAACGTTGCTCGCCTTTGGTGATGCGCAGGGCGTCGCCCGCCTTCACCGGTCTCGACGGTTTGCAGGCGGCGTTGTTGAGTTCCACTTTGCCGCCGTCGATGGCCTCGCGGGCCAGACGCCGGGTCTTGAAGAAGCGCGCGGCCCACAGCCACACGTCCGCGCGCACGCTGCCTTCGTCGATCATGCCGACCAGCCTACCCCATCATCACATTGAGCAGCGGCACCGTCAGCAGCGAGAGCACGATGCCGATGCCGAGGATCGTGTTGGCCAGCGGCGCGTCGAGGTCGTAGTCGGCGGCCAGGATCGCGGCCGAGACCATCGGCGCCATGCCGGCCTGCAACACGCCCACCGGCAGGATCTGCCCGCCCACACCGGCCAACGTGCCGAGCAGCCATGCCAACAGCGGCGCCGCGGCAAGCTTCCAGCCCCAGCCCAGAGCCGCCGCACCCAGCATCTGCCGGGTGCCAAACGTCAGCCGGAAATTGAGCCCCACCGAGAACAGGGCCACCGGCGTCAGCGTGGCGCCGACCGGATCCAGGGCATCATGGACGATGCGCGGCCAGCCGCCGGCGAGGTTGACCACAATACCCAGCAGCAATGCCACGAAAGCCGGAAACGTGAAGATGCGTTTGGCGATGTCGCCGGGGTGCGGTTTCAGGCCCGCATACAGCGAAGCCACCACCACGGCCAGCGAAATGAGGATGGGAAAGCTGCCCAGTTGGTCGCTGACCACGGCGATGCCGAGGGTGTCGTGACCGCGCAATGCCTCCACCAGCGGGTAGCCGGTGAACGTGGTATTGCCCAGGCCGCACACCAGGATCACCGCTCCGGTGCGCCCGCGCGACCAGCCCAGGCGCGGCCCCAGCAGGCCGAACACCAGCCAGGAGCCCAGAAAGCCCAGCCAGATCGCGGCCGCCGGAAACCACAGGTCGGCATCGAATGCCAGCTGTGGCACCAGTTCCAGCACCAGCGCCGGCAACGCGATGTTCAACACCCACCAGTTGAGGCCGCGGGCCATGTTGTCGGGCGGCCGCGCGAAACGCGCCACCAGCGCGCCCAGAACCAGGCAGGCGAACAGCATCAGCAGGGAACTCATGGCCACCGCCCCCGTCGGGCCTGGTCAAGATGACCCAACGAAGGCGGCCGGCCCCATGGACCGGCCGCCTTCGTCGCCATCGACAGCTGTTGCGACATCATCACGCGCGGGCGTCGAGCACCTTGTTCCACTCGGCGATGCGTTCGCTGCGGGCCGCCAGCACGGCATCGACATCGCCTTCCAGCGTCACCTTGTCGATGCTGTCACCCTGCTTGATGGCGTCGACAACCTTCTGGTCCTCGGCATCGACCACTTCGCCGAACACGCTGTGCTTGCCGTCCAGCCACGGGGTGGCGCCATGGGTGATGAAGAACTGGCTGCCGTTGGTGCCGGGGCCGGCGTTGGCCATGGACAGCACGCCGGGCTTGTCGTGGCGCAGGCTGGCGTCGAATTCGTCCTCGAAACGGTAGCCCGGACCGCCGCGGCCGCTGCCCTCGGGGCATCCGCCCTGGATCATGAAATCGGCAATCACGCGGTGGAAGCCCAGGCCGTCGTAATAGCCGCGGTGCGCCAGGTTGACGAAGTTGGCAACCGTCAGCGGCGCCTTGTCCGCGTGCAGCTTCAGGCGAATCGGTCCGCGGTTGGTGTGCAAGGTGGCGGTAAGCGTCATGGGGATGTTCCGTCCGGTGAAACCGCTCATTATACGTGGCGCGAAACCATGCAGGCCGGACACGCGAAAAAAATTTTCCCGATTTCAGGTAGTCAGACGAAAATCCCCTTATAATTGACGGTTTCCCACCACACAAGGCGGTGTGACCGACAGGTTGCACCGGTACTGCATGTCGCTCGAAAAGCTGCGCAACATCGCCATCGTCGCCCACGTTGACCACGGCAAGACCACCCTGGTCGACCAGCTGCTGAAACAATCCAGCACCCTGGACGAGCGCGCGGCCATCCCGGACCGGGTCATGGATTCCAACGACCTGGAGCGCGAGCGTGGCATCACGATCCTGTCCAAGAACACCGCCATCCGCTGGAAGGACAAGGACGGCGAGACCTGGCGCATCAACATCGTCGACACCCCCGGACATGCCGACTTCGGTGGCGAGGTCGAGCGCGTGCTGAGCATGGTGGACTCGGTGCTGGTGCTGGTCGATGCCTTCGACGGGCCGATGCCGCAGACCCGCTTCGTGACCCAGAAGGCCTTCGAGATGGGCTTCAAGCCGATCGTGGTGATCAACAAGGTCGACCGCCCCGGCGCGCGCCCGGACTGGGTGCTGGATGCCACCTTCGACCTGTTCGACCAGCTCGGCGCCAGCGAAGAACAGCTGGATTTCCCGGTGGTCTACGCCTCCGGCCTGCAGGGCTACGCCGGCCTGGAAGCCGACGTGCGCGACGGCGACATGACGCCGCTGTTCGAAACCATCATCGAGAAGGTGCAGGCACCGGACGTGGACCCGGAGGGCCCGTTCCAGATGCGCATCAGCCAGCTGGACTACTCCAACTACGTGGGCGTGATCGGCATCGGTCGCGTCGAACGCGGTACGGTACGCACCAACATGCCGGTGTCGATCGTCGATCGCGAGGGCGCAAAGCGCCAGGGCAAGGTGTTGCAGGTGCTGGGCTTCATGGGCCTGGAACGCATGGAAGTGGAACAGGCGCGCGCCGGCGACATCATCGCCATCAGCGGCATCGACAAGCTGGGCATCTCCGACACCGTGTGTGCGCTGGACACGCCCGAGGCGCTGCCGGCGCTGAGCGTGGACGAACCCACCATCTCGATGACCTTCCAGGTCAACAATTCGCCGTTCGCCGGCAAGGCCGACGTGTCCGGCGGCAAGTTCATCACCAGCCGCCAGATCCACGAGCGTCTGCAGCGCGAAATGCTGCACAACGTGGCACTGCGCGTCGAGCAACTGGACGATCCGGACAAGTTCCGCGTATCCGGCCGCGGCGAGCTGCACCTGGCGATCCTCATCGAAACCATGCGTCGCGAGGGCTACGAGCTGGGCGTGTCGCGTCCGGAAGTGGTCACGCGCGAGGTCGAGGGCGTCATCGAGGAACCCTACGAGCAGTTGGTGGTGGACCTGGAAGAAGCCTACCAGGGCGGCGTGATGGAAAAACTGGGCGCGCGCAAGGGCCAGCTCAAGAACATGCAGCCGGACGGCCGCGGCCGCGTGCGTCTGGAATACCTCATCCCGGCGCGCGGCCTGATCGGTTTCCATACCGAGTTTCTCACCCTCACCGCCGGCACCGGCCTGCTGTTCCACGTGTTCGACCATTACGGTCCGCGCGTGGAGGGCGCCATCGCCAAGCGCCCCAACGGCGTGATGATCTCCAACGCCACCGGCACCGCGCCGGCCTACGCGCTGTACAACCTGCAGGATCGCGGCCGCATGCTGATCGACGCCAACGCCGAGATCTACGAGGGCCAGCTGGTCGGCATCCACGCCAAGGACAACGACCTCACCGTCAACGCCTTGCGCGCCAAGCAGCTGACCAACATCCGCGCCTCCGGCAAGGATGATGCGCTGAACCTGGTGCCCTACGTCAGGATGTCGCTGGAGCAGGCACTGGAATTCATTCAGGACGACGAGCTGGTCGAGGTCACGCCCAAGGCCATCCGCCTGCGCAAGAAGCACCTCACCGAGAACGACCGCAAGCGGGCCTCGCGCCAGAACGGTTGAGGAGCAGCGGGCCGGCGTGCACCATCCGCCGGCCCCCTTCACTCCCCCTGCATGCGTCGGATCGACGCCTCCATGCGCGGCGCGATGAAATCGAGAAAACCACGCACCGCCGAGGCCAGCCCCTGGCGCGAGGGGTATATCGCATGCACGTTGGCGGCCGCCGGCTTCCAGCCGGGCAGCACTTCGCACAGCCGGCCGTCCTCAAGCTCGCCGCGACACAGGAAGCGCGGCAACACGGTCACGCCGAGCCCCTGCATGGTGGCCCGCTTGAGGGTCAGCAAATCGTCCGTCACCAGACGCGGGTGATGCTCCACCACGCTCTTGCGCCGCCCGCGCCGCGACAATTCCCACATATGATGGCGTGACGACACCGGCAGGGCGATGGCCAGGCTGGGGAATCCGGCCAATTGATCCGGTGTCTGCGGCATGCGCCCGTCCAGCAGTTGCGGCGCCGCCACCAGTACCTGGGAATCGAGGCCGAACGAACGCGCGACCATGCGCGAATCCTCGATGTGCGTGCGCACCCGGAACACCACGTCGTAGCCGCCCTCGATCACGTCCACGCCGCGTGTGCCGGCGTCCATGGTCAACGCCACATCGGGGAACGCGCGCATGAAGTCGGCCACGATCGGCCCCAGGATCAATTCGCCCAGCAAGGACGGACAGCAGATGCGTACCTGCCCGCTGGGCGCGTCATGCGCCTGATCCGCCACGCGCTGGGCATGCCCGGCCTCGACAAGGATTGCGCGGCAATGCCGGTAATAGCGTTGCCCCACCTCGGTGATGCTGAGCTTGCGCGTGGTGCGCTGGACCAGACGCAGGTCCAGGCGCGCCTCCAGTTTGGCCACGCGCTGGCTGGCCTGCGACTTGGCGATGCCCAGCGCGCGCGCCGCTGCCGTAAAGCTGCCGTGCTCGGCGACGGCCGCAAAGACGGCCAGGTCGTTCAGATCCTGCATGACTCCCTCC
>CAZMKO010000024.1:0-19390 GCA_964566965.1 uncultured Rhodanobacteraceae bacterium | reverse complement strand
CCTTCGGGCACGCTGACCCGTCAGGACATCTCGCGCATGCTGCCGCCGACCGACATGGGCGCGCGCAGCAGCAGCACGCACGCCACGCACGCGGACTTCTCCGCCGCCGACGCCACCGCCTTCGCGGCCGCCTCGATTCCACGCAATCCACAAGCCCCCGACGCCACCGCGATCGGCGCCAAGACCTGTACCTCCTGCCACGCCCTGGAAACCATCCAGGCCGGCCATTCGCTGCACGTCAAGGCCTTTCGCGCCGGCGCCGACGGCAGCGGGCCGGAAGGCGCCTGCGAAGCCTGTCACGGCCCCGGTTCGGCGCACGCCGGCGATCCCACCGACGCCAAGCTGATCATCGCCTACACGCGTGACGCCGCCACCCCCGTGCGCACCCAGGCGGCCACCTGCCTGTCCTGCCACGCCGGCGGCGCGCGCCAGCACTGGATCGGCTCGGTGCACGCCGCCAACGACGTCTCGTGCACCGACTGCCACAACCCCATGGCCAAACTCTCGCCCGAAGGCGTACTGGCCAAGTCCACCATCAACGAGACCTGCGCCAACTGTCACCGCGACGTGCGCGCCAAGTTCAACCGCCGCTCGCACATGCCACTGCCGGAAGGCCAGATGTCCTGCGTGGATTGCCACAACCCGCACGGCACCGTGTCCGAGGCGCTGCTGAAGACCGACACCGTCAACGAGACCTGCTACACCTGCCACGCCGAGAAGCGCGGTCCGTTCCTGTTCGAGCACGCCCCGGTCCGCGAGAGCTGCCTCAACTGCCACGATCCGCACGGTTCCAACCAGCAAACGCTGCTGGCCATGCCGATGCCCATGCTGTGCCAGCAATGCCACACCATGACGCGTCATCCCAACGACCTGCAGACCCGAGCCGGCCTGGCCACCGGCGGCGCACCGGACGAGCGCCTGATGGGTCGCTCGTGCCTGAGTTGCCACACCAACGTGCACGGTTCCAACAACCCGTCCGGCGTGCGATTCCACAAATAGCGGGAGACGGCAATGCCCAAGTGGAAACCGAACCCCTTGCACGCGGCCCTGGCACTGGGCCTGACCCTGTGTCTGGCCGCCCCCTCCAGCGCGGCGGCGAGTGACGCCAGCGATTCGATGCGCGTGGGCGACCTGCAATACGGCAACGCCCTCGATCCCAGCGGTTGGGCGGCGCTTTTGGCACCGGATCCGCGCGGCTTCTCGTGGCTGCATGCCGGCATGATGCGTACCCCGACCGGCGCACTGTATCCCTACCCGCCGCTGCGCGATGCCGTTCTGCCCGGCCCGTCCGGGTGGACTCACCAGGGCATCGTACAGTTCGGCTATCTGCACACCAGCGGCGACGACCAGGCGCAGTTCTTCCGCCAGTACGCGGACTGGAAGAGTGGCGCGGTTCTGGGCCTGCTGGGGATGGATTTCGAGAAACCCGAAAGCGGCAGCTACGTGCAGGTGCGCGCCAACCACCTCAGCAAGGACGACCAGTTCCTGCGCGTGCGCGCCGGCCGCTACGGGCACTACAAGGTGCAGGCCTTCTATCGCGACATGCCGCACATGGTGGCCAGCAACGCCTACCCGTTCTGGGACGGCGTCGGCGGCACCTACCTGTCGGTGCCGGACGGCACCACCGCCGGCAACACGCCCCCGACCCAGGTCGCCTCCGTGGAAGCGGCGCGTCCGCGTCAGGCCGTGAAACTGGTCCGCACGCGCCGTGGCCTGAGCCTGGAAGGCAAACTGCACGGCAAATGGATCGGCTTCGCCTCGGTGGTCAACGAAAAGCGCACCGGCACCCGCCTGTGGGGCGGGCCGATGTTCTTCAACTACCCGTTCGCGGACAACGGCGGTGTGCTGGAAACCGTGCGCCCCGTCGACTTCACCACCACCGACGTCAATCTCGGACTGCGCTTCGTCGGCAAGACCTGGCACTTCAACAGCATCTACACCGGCTCGTTCTTCCGCAACCACAAGGATCACGTGGACTTCGAAAGCCCGTTCAAGCTGTCCAACGTGGTCGGTGTGCCCAGCCCCGCCGACATCTACCTGGGCGAGTTTTCACTGGAACCGGACAACGACTATCACAACCTGCGCCTGGAACTGTCACGCAGCCTGAAATGGAACGGTGAACTGTCCATGGCCGTCGCCTACGGCACCATGCGCCAGAACGACGCCCTGCGCGCGCCGGTCACCTGTACCGGCACCGGCGGCTTCATGATCGCGCCACCGGCCGACTACACCTTCAACTGCGCCGACTGGAACACCACCGACGCCCTGTCGCGCACCACCGGCGATGCACGCATCGATACCGGCCTGCTGTACGTCAAGACCACCTTCCGTCCCTCGCCGAAGTTTGGCTGGCACGCGCAGGTGCGCTGGTACAAGGAAGACAACAAGACCCGCTATCTGGCCTACAACCCGCTCACCGGCCAGTACGGCTACATCTCGGAGAACGGGTCCCAGGGCACCGTGGTACCCGGTGAACTGGGCATCTTCGACCCCGACAACCCGCTCTACCAATCGGCCGTGGTGCCGGTGCGCAACGTGCCGTTCGCCTATACCGACACCAAGCTGGAACTGGGCGCGAACTGGCGCGTCAGCCGCCACAACACCCTGGACCTGACCTACACCTTCGACCACAACCAGCCCAAGCACCGCGAACGCAAGCGGGTCGACGAGCACCGCCTGAAGCTGTCCTGGAGCAACCGCAAGCTGGGCAAGGGCACGCTGCGCGCCAGTTACGCCTTCGCGCGGCGCACCGGCGACCACTACAACTACGACCCGTACGACATGGAGTACTCCTACTCGCTGCCGGGCTTCGTGATGCCGCCGGAGGGTCTGGCCGCGCATACCGTCGAACAGATGCGCAAGTACGATCTCAGCGACCGCACCGAGAACAAGTTCCACCTGATGTTGACGTGGCCACTGGGCGATACGGCGACCCTGTCGACCACGTTGCACGGCACCTGGGACCACTACGGCGCCACCATCGGCCGGCAGCAGATGCGCAACACCGGCGCCACCGTGCAATGGGACTGGCAGCCGAACCCACTCACCAACGTCAGCGCCTGGCTGGGGGCGGAAGACATGTTGCTGAAGCTGGCCGGCGTGGCCGACAACGAGGCGGCGCTGGGTGCGCCCGGTCAGGACGACGCCTCCCTCGGCGGCATCGTGTACCCGTGGGAAAACCGCTGGTGGGATACCGACAAGGAGCGCGACTACAACTTCGGGCTGACTTGGGCACACACGTTCGGGCGCGTGCGCGCCGACCTCAGCTACAACTTCACCCTGTCGCGCAGCGTGCTTGATTACCAGTACGCCTCGCCGAGCGCCGTGTCCGGCACCCAGCAGCCATTCATCGGCAACGTCGGCATGGGCTTTCCCGACGGCCATTACCGCACCAACACCGTGGATCTCGGTTTCACGTTCCAGCTTGCCGAACGGATCGGCATGCGCCTGTTCGGGCGTTACCAGATGGGCGGTTTCCTGGATTGGCATTATCTCGGCCTGGCACAGACACCCACCGTCGACCACCGCATCTATACCGACCGCGGCCCGATGCGCCGTTACCATGCGGCCATGGTCGGCGCCATGGTCAACGTGAAGCTGTGAGGAGGCGCCGCATGCACCCGACCCGTCATTTTCTGCCGTGCCTCGTGGCCGCTATGCTGCTGACAGGCGCGCCGGCGGCCCTGGCCGACGACGGCCCTGCTGCCGCCGCGACAAGCACCGATGCGGCAAGCATGCCGCCGCACGACCTGCGCCTCGCAACGCCGGTGCGTGGCGACGCCCACGCCGGATCCGGGAAAATCGAGGTTTGCGCCGCCTGCCACGGCAAGGACGGGGTGGCCACGAGCCCGGTCTTCCCCAGCCTGGCCGGCCAGTCGGCCACCTACCTGTATCTGCAACTGCGCGCGTTCAAGGACGGCTGGCGCCACAACGACAGCATGCAGCCGATGGTGGCGCCGCTGAGCGATCGCGACATGCGCGACATCGCGGCGTGGTACGCCTCGCTGCCACGCAAGGCGACTCCCCATGACACCAGCGGCGACGATTCGCGTGGTGCCACGCTGTACCACCAGGGCGACGCGTCGCGCGGCATCCCGGGCTGCCAGGGATGCCACGGCGCGAACGGCGCCGGCCCACGCCCGGATCCGGACAGCAGCGCGCCGCAGCCGGCATGGGCGACGTTCCCGGCGCTGGCCGGACAGCCGTCCGCCTACGTGCTGGCGCAGTTGCAGGCCTACCGGGACGGCTCGCGTTCCGGCAGCACCAACACGCGCGTCATGCACGGCGTCAGCGCCGGCCTGGACGACGCCGACATGCAGGCGCTGGCCGACTACATCGCCGGCATGCAACCGTAGAGGTCGCCTGGCGATCCGGCCTTCGTCCCGGCACAATGCAGGCCACGGCACGATCCTTTCGACCGTGCCTCACCCTGTCATGAATGACCCGCGTCCCGCCATCCTCCCCGACATGCTGCGCCCGGGTTTGCGCCTGGTGTTCTGCGGCACCGCGGCCAGCCGCCGCTCGGCCGCCGAGGGAGCCTACTATGCGCACCCCGGCAATTTTTTCTGGCGTGCGCTGGCCGAGAGCGGCCTGACGCCGCGCCGCTTCCGGCCACAGGAATTTCCGCAACTGCTCGCGCTGGGCATGGGTTTCACCGACCTGGCCAAGCACCACGCCGGCAACGACGCCCAATTGCCGGGCGACGCCTTCGATGTCGCCGCCCTGCACGAACGCCTGACGCGGCATGCGCCGCACGTGGTCGCCTTCACCAGCAAAAACGCCGCACGTGCCGCGCTGGGACATCCGGCCGACTACGGCTTGCAGACCACGCGGCTGTGCGGCAGCGACGTATTCGTGCTGCCCTCGCCGTCCGGACAGGCCCGGCGTTTCTGGGACATCGCACCGTGGCGCGATCTTGCCCGGCACGTGGCCGACATGCCGTACTGCCCGGCCCTGCCCGGAATGTCATGAATGCCATGTGGCAGGGGCGGGAGCATCGCGGCTACTGTCGGCGGGTGAAGGTGCTGCGGTAACGTCCCACGGTCTGGCGACGCACCACGGCATCGGCTTCCCCGCCCCGCGGACGGTTGCCCCAGGCATGCCGGATGTAGGTCACCACGTCGGCGACCTCGGCATCATCCAGGCGCTGGATGAACGGCGGCATCGAATACGGCCGGGGCCAGGCCTCGGTGGCGGGCGCGAAACCGCCCAGCAGGACGGTGCGGACCGCGTTGACCGGTTCGGCTGCCAGCAGCGAGGTATTCCCGGCCAATGCCGGGTACACGTTCGGCTTGCCGCGTCCGTCGCGCCCATGGCAATCGGCGCAATGGCGACGATAAATCCCGCGCCCGCTGGCGACATGCCGGTCGCGACGCCGCTTGTCGGCGGCGGCCGCGGCGCCCGGCTGAAAGCGGCGCGTCGCATGCTTCGATGGCCGTGAGGGACGTTCCAGCAGATAGGTGGCGATGGCCTCCAGATCGGCATCGTCGAGATACTGGGTGCTGTGGCGCACCACTTCGGCCATCGGACCGTAGGCCATGCCACGCGAAGACCGCCCATGCTTCAGGAAGTCGACGATGTCGCGGCGGGTCCATCCATGCAGGCCGTTGCCCTCGGCCGTGCCGAGGTCCGGTGCATACCAGTCCTGCACGGGAATCATGCCACCGCGCAGATCGCGGTCGCCCTCGGTGGCCCCGAAGCGGTTGCGCGGCGTGTGGCATTCGCCGCAATGACCCAGCCCCTCGACCAGGTAGGCGCCACGGCGATAAGCCCCGGACCGGTTTGCCGGCGGCATGAATTCTCCCGCGTCGAAATACAGCGCCCGCCAACCCGCCAACAGCGCACGCCGACCAAAGGGAAACCGCATGCGGTGTGGTGTGTCGACACGATGTACCACCGGCACCGTCTGCAGCCAGGCCCAGATGGCGTCCAGGTCGCGACGCGTGACCCGGGTATAGGACGTGTAGGGAAAGGCCGGATAAAGGGCATGCCCGTCGACACCGACGCCCTCGTGCATGGCGCGCCGGAAGTCGGCCGCGCTCCAGTTGCCGATGCCGGTCTCACGATCGGGCGTGATGTTGGGGCTGTACAGGGTGCCGAACGGCGTGGGAATGGCGCGGCCTCCGGCCAGCGGTTCGCCACCGGCACGGGTATGACACGACATGCAGTCCCCGGCCCGGGCCAGGTAGGCGCCGCGCGCCACGAGGTCACTCCCGTTGCGCCCATCGCGCGTTCCGGGCGCCACCGCCGCCCAGGCGATGCCCGCGCCAAGTGCGAGCCATCCCAGCACGATGCCGACGCCGCGCCGCCATGGATGGCGCCCGTCCACACTCACTCCGCCGCGCTGCCGCAGTGCATCGGCAGCTCCGCCCCGCCGGCCGGCGCGGGGCGCGCGTCGTCGGGTACCGGCTGCGCCGCCAGCCACGCCGCCACCTGATGGATGTCGTTCGCGTCGAGCCGCTTCGCCACCGCGGCCATGCAGTCGGGCGGATCGGCCCGGCGCGAGCCATTGCGCCAGGCGCCCAGCTGACTGCGGATGTAATCGGGCGGCAGGCCGACGAGTGCGGGAATGCCCGGTTCGCGGCCAGTCAGGTGCTTGCCGTGGCAGGCCGCGCAGGCCGGAATGTCGCGTGTCCGGTCGCCGTTTTCCACCAGCGTACGCGCCCGCTCCCGCAGCGCCGGCGGGAGCGACAACGGCACCGGCGCCGGATAGGCCGGCGTCTGGGCCGCGAAATAGCCGGCGATCTCGCGCAGATAGCTGTCGGACAAGCCGGTGACCATGTGCCGCATCATCGGATAATGGCGCCGGCCGTCACGGAAGTGCAGCAACTGCCGGTACAGGTAGCGTGCCGGCTTGCCGGCCAGGCGCGGATTGAATCCGTTGTCGCCGCCGCCACCGTGCTTGCCATGGCAGCTGGTACAGGCCATGACGCGCTGTTCCAGGGTATCAGGCACGGTCGCCGCCATCGCCACCGTGCACGACGCCAGCCAGACCAGTCCGATCCCGACGCCCCGATGCCAAAGGCTGCGCGAGCCGCTCATCCGTCACTCCTCATGCCATGACCCCGCGTCATAGTGTAGCGTCCCCCGACAGGGTTACCATGACAATGGCGCGACGCACATGACGCCGCTGCCGCATGCTTCCAGCCACGAGGCCACACGGGAACGACTCATGCATTCGCGACGGGGTTTTCTGTTGACGTTTGTCGCCGCCACCGCGCTCACGCCCATGGCGGCGCATGCCCAGGATCCGGCCCCGGCCACCAGTACACGGGCGAACTGGTACGCCTCCATCGACACCTTGCATGAGGCCATGCGCGCCGGCCGTCTCGACGCCCACGAACTGACACGGCAGTTCATCCGGCGCATCGCCATTCGCGATCAGGCCGGACCGGACATCAACTCGGTCATCGAAATCAATCCCGACGCACTGGAGCTGGCCCGCCAGGCGGACACGGCCATGGCCGCCGGCAAGAACACGGGCATCCTCGCCGGCATTCCTGTTCTGCTCAAGGACAACATCGATACCGGCGACCGCATGCTGACCAGTGCCGGCTCGCTGGCCATGGCGGCGGCCCCCGCGGTCCGCGATGCCACGATCGTCACCCGGTTGCGCAAGGCCGGTGCCGTGGTGCTGGGCAAGACCAACCTCAGCGAATGGGCCAACTTCCGTTCCTCACGCGCCAGCAGCGGCTGGAGCGGCCGCGGCGGCCTGACCCGCAACCCGTACGTGCTGGACCGCTCGGCCTGCGGCTCCAGTTCGGGATCGGGCGCCGCGGTGGCGGCCGGTTTCGCCACCGTGGCCATCGGCACCGAAACCGACGGCTCCATCATCTGCCCGGCCGCGGCCAACGGCATCGTGGGACTGAAACCCACCCTGGGCCTGGTCAGCCGCGCCGGCATCGTACCCATCAGCCACAGCCAGGACACCGCCGGCCCCATGGGCCGCCACGTGGCCGACGTGGCCACCGTGCTCACCGCGATCGCCGGCAGCGACCCGCGCGACACGGCCACCGCCGATGCCGATGCGCATGCCACCGACTACACCGACGCCCTGGACGTGCATGCCCTGGAAGGCAAGCGCATCGGCGTGGTGCGCGAATTGGCCGGCGACAACCCGGACGTGCTCGCCCTGCTCGACCGGAGCATCGAGGCGCTGCGCCGCGCCGGTGCCACCGTGATCGATCCCGTCTCCCTGCCGCACCTGGAGGAATACGGCAAGGACGAAATGACCGTGCTGCTGCACGAATTCAAGCACGACCTCAACGCCTACCTCGCCACGCGCCGCAACCTGCCCGTGCACTCGCTGGCCGAGCTGATCGAGTGGAACAAGGCCCACGCCGACGAAGAAATGCCCTGGTTCGGCCAGGAGCTTTTCCTGGCCGCCCAGGCCACCGGCAAGGACGACGAGAAGGCCTATGCCGCCGCCCTGGAGCGCGCCAAGCGGCTGTCCGGCCCCGAGGGCATCGATGCCGCCCTCGGGGCCCATCACCTGGATGCCCTGCTGGCGCCGGCACAGGGTCCGGCCTGGGTGATCGACCTGGTCGATGGCGACCACGAGGGCACATCCGCCTACAGCCCCGCTGCGGTGGCCGGCTATCCGTCCATCACCGTGCCGGCCGGCTTCGTGCATGGCCTGCCGGTGGGCATGCTGTTTTTCGCCGGCAAATGGAGCGAACCGACCCTGATCGGCATCGCCTACGCCTACGAGCAGGCCACGCAGGCCCGACGCAACCCGCGCTTCCTGGAAGCACTGCCGCCCCCTGCTCCGAATCGCTAAACGCCACCGCTTATGAGGGATTGGCGCGCCCGTACACGTCGTCGAAACGCACGATGTCGTCCTCGCCGAGATAACTTCCCGACTGCACCTCGATCAACTCCAGCGGCAGCTTGCCCGGGTTTTCCAGGCGGTGCCTCGTGCCCATGGGGATGAAGGTCGACTCGTTTTCGCCAAGCAAGAACACCTCGTCGCCACGGGTGACACGCGCGGTGCCGCTGACCACCACCCAGTGCTCGGCACGGTGGTGGTGCATCTGCAAGCTGAGCTGGCCGCCCGGCTTGACGGTGATGCGCTTGACCTGGAAACGCTCGGCCATGTCGATGGAATCGTACGCGCCCCAGGGCCGGTAGACCTTGCGGTGCAACGCGGCCTCGCCGCGATGTTCCTGCTTGAGCCGGGCCACGATGTCGCGCACGCGCTGCACCTGATCCTTGCGTGCCACCAGCAACGCGTCGTCGGTGTCCACCACCACCATGTCATCCAGACCGATCATGGCCACCAGCCGCCGGTCACCCCAGGCGTACGTGTTGCGGCAATCCAGCGCCACCACATCTCCATGGTGGGCGTTGCCGGCGGCATCGTGGCTGGCCACTTCCCACAACGCCGCCCATGAGCCCACATCGTTCCAGCCCACGTCGATGGGCAGCACGCGCGCCGCACCGGTCTTTTCCATTACCGCGTAGTCGATGGAGTCGGAGGGGCAAGTCTCGAACGCGCCGCGATCCAGGCGCAGGAAGTCGGCATCGCGCGCCGCGCCGGCAAATGCCCGCTGGCAGGCCTCCAGGATGTCCGGGCGATGCTGCGCCAGTTCGTCCAGGTAGCGCGACGCACGCATCAGGAACATGCCGCTGTTCCATACGTAATCGCCGCTCTCCAGATAGCGTCGGGCGGTGTCGGCATCGGGCTTCTCGACGAATTCCTCGACCGCGCGCACGCCCTGCCCCGGCCCGAGCCGGATATAGCCGTACCCGGTCTCGGGTGCGGTGGGCACGATGCCGAAGGTGAGCAGCCCGCCGGCCGCCGCCGCGGACACGGCCTCGCGCACCGCCGTACGGAACGCCTCGCCATCGGTCACCACGTGGTCCGACGGCAGCACCAGCAGCAGCGGATCGCCCCCGTCGGCACGCGCCTGCATCGCCGCGGCGGCGATGGCCGGTGCGGTATTGCGCCCGGCCGGTTCCAGCACGATCGCCTGCGGAACACAATCCACCTGACGCAACTGTTCGGCCACCATGAAGCGGTGCGCCTCGTTGGTGACCACCAGCGGTGCAGCCACGCCCGGCATACCGGCAATGCGCTGCCAGGTGGCCTGCAGCATGGAGCGCTCACCGTCCAGGGCCAGGAACTGCTTGGGGTGGCCCGAACGTGACAGGGGCCACAGGCGGGTACCGGATCCTCCGGAAAGAATGACGGGTACGAGCGTCTCGCTCATCGTGGGGGCTCCATGTACGGGCGTGGGTACGTGCATTATCCTGCACAGCATGCCAGAGAAACCAACCGACCGTGCCGGCCTGCGCCTGGCCTGGGTCCGTGAGATCCTGCACGACCCCGCCATCACGCTGACACCCGCCTCCAGCGACGCCAGCTTCCGCAGCTATTGGCGCACTGTCGGGCGCGCGCCGGCGCTGGTAGTCATGGATGCCCCGCCGCCCCGGGAGGACATTCGTCCCTGGATCGCGATCGGCCGGCAACTGGCTGCTGCCGGCCTGCACGTGCCCGCCGTGCATGCCAGCGACGCCGAACGCGGATTCGCGCTGATCGAGGACTTCGGCGACCGGTTGTATCTGGACGCGCTGGACGAGGCCAGCGCCGACACCCTCTACGCGGAAGCGCTCGACGCCTTGCTGCGCATGCAGACGCGGATGCCGACCGGTGATCTGGCGCCCTACGACGCCGACTTCCTGCGCGGCGAACTGGCGCAGCTGCAACCGTGGTTTCTGGAGCGCCACCTCGGCCATCCGCCGGACCCGGCGCAACGGAAGATCCTGGAGCGGGCCTTCGAGGTGCTGGTCGACAACGCGCTGCAGCAGCCGCAGTGCTTCGTGCATCGCGACTTCCACAGTCGCAACCTCATGCTGGTGGAGGCACAGCGTCCCGGGGTAATCGACTTTCAGGGCGCCTTGTACGGACCGATCACCTACGACCTGGTCTCGCTGCTGCGCGATTGCTACATCGCGTGGGACGAGCATCGCGTCGACACCTGGCGTGAACGCCACCGCTCGCACCTGATTCGGGCCGGGCTGCTGGATGCCGGCACCGACGCGGCATGCTTCCGACGCTGGTTCGACCTCACCGGCCTGCAGCGCCATCTGAAGGTGCTGGGCATTTTCTGCCGACTGGCGCAACGTGACGGCAAGCCCGGGTACCTGACCGACCTGCCGCGGGTGTTCGATTACGTCGTGCGCGTGGCATCACGCTATCCGGAGCTGGCCGAACTCGCCGCCCTGCTGCGCGACGCCACCGACGGCCACGCGCTGTCCCGCGCCTTCACCACATCCGATCCGGCCCCGACGCCATGCGCGCCCTGATTTTCGCCGCCGGGCGTGGCGAGCGCATGCGGCCATTGACCACGCACACACCCAAGCCGCTGCTGGAAGTCCATGGCAAACCGCTGATCGTGCATCACCTGGAACGCCTGGCCGACAGCGGCGTGCGCTACGTGGTCATCAACACCTCCCACCTGGCCGAGCAGTTTCCGCGGGTTCTCGGCGACGGCTCGCGCTGGGGCCTGCGCATCCGCTACGCCTACGAGGGCGACACGCCACTGGAAACCGGTGGCGGCATGCGACACGCCCTTCCGCTGCTGGCCGACGAGCCGTTCCTGGCCATCAACGGCGACATCTTCACGGACTTTGATCCCACCTGTCTGCCGTCGGCACCGCGCGGCCTGGCCCACCTGGTACTGGTCGACAACCCGCCGCACCATCCCGAGGGCGATTTCATCCTCGACGCCGACGGCCGGGTCCGCGACCACGGTGACGCCCCGCGCCTGACCTTCGCCGGTATCGGCCTATACCGTCCGGCCCTGTTGGAGCACTGGCGCGACGCCCTGGGCGATGCCGCCGATACCACCGGCCAGCCGCCCCGCTTCCCGCTCGCACCGCTCCTCAAGGCCGCCATGCGCGAGGGCGCCATCAGCGGTCAGCTGCATACAGGGCAATGGACCGACGTCGGCACACCGCAACGCCTGGATGCCCTGAACCACTGACCGCCGGGCATCGCCACGCGGCCGCTCCGGCTATCATGGGCGCAGTTCATTGGGAGCACCCGGCGCATGAGCAAGTGGCTGATGAAGAGCGAGCCGTCGACTTTTTCCATCGACGACCTGAAACGCAACCGACGCGAACCCTGGGACGGGGTACGCAACTACCAGGCGCGCAACTTCATGCGCGACGACATGCGCGTCGGCGACAAGGTGTTCTTCTACCACTCCAATTGCGCCGAGCCCGGCATCGTGGGGCTGGCCAAGGTGGCCAGCAAGCCGTATCCCGACCCCACCCAGTTCGATCCCGACGATGCCCACTTCGACCCCAAGAGCTCGCGGGACAAGCCACGCTGGATCCTGGTCGACCTCACCTTCACCCGTCGGCTCAAACGCACCATCACGCTCGCCGAACTGAAAACCCATCCCGAACTGGCCGACCTCGCGCTCGTGCGCAAGGGCAACCGCTTGTCGGTGATGCCGGTCGGCGACGCCGAATGGGACTTCATCCTCGGGTTGGAATGACCCTTTTCTCTTTCCACACGCAGCCACCTGTCCATGAATCAGAACGACGCCAAGCGACTCGCCGCCGAAAAGGCCATTTCCTTCGTCCGTGACGACACCATCGTCGGGGTCGGTACCGGCTCCACCGTGGCCTATTTCATCGAGGCGCTCGCGGCCATGAAGGGCCGCATCGAGGGCGCCGTTTCCAGCTCCGAGGCCTCCACCGCCCTGCTCAGGCAACACGGCATTCCAGTCCTGGACCTCAACGCCGTGGGCCCGCTTTCGCTGTACGTCGACGGCGCCGACGAATGCGATCCGCATCGCCGCCTCATCAAGGGCGGCGGCGCGGCGCTGACACGTGAAAAGATCGTCGCCGCCGCCTCGGAAACCTTCGTCTGCATCATCGACCCGTCCAAGCAGGTGGACATCCTGGGGTGCTTTCCGCTCCCGATCGAGGTCATTCCCATGGCCCGCAGCCATGTCGCCCGCGCGATCCGTGCCTTGGGCGGACAACCGGAATGGCGCGACGGCGTCACCACCGACAACGGCAACTGGATTCTGGATGTCCACGGCTGGTCGATCACCGACCCGGTGGCCCTGGAAGCCGAACTCAACCAGATCACCGGCGTGGTCACCGTGGGCCTGTTCGCCAAACGCCCCGCCGATGTGGTCGTGGCCGGCGACCGCATTCTCGGCGTGAATTGAAGCCGCATCGCGGCCATGGGCCGCTCCCACAAAAACAACTGCCGATATCCCGCAAGGCTTGCCATGCCACAACGCACGCCCTGTGGGGATCTCGAAAAACCGTGCTTTTTGTGGGAGCGGCTTCAGCCGCGATGGCCACATACCCGCAAGCGCTGATCGCGGCTGAAGCCGCTCCCACAGGCTGATTCTTCTTGTATCCGGTTTCTCGAGATGACCTGTGAGAGCGGCTCATGCCGCGATCACCCGATACCACCGAAACCTCCCACACCATGCGCCGCCCAAGAAAAAACCCGCCGGATGGCGGGTTTTTTCTGTTTTTGGCAGCCCCGGATGGATTCGAACCACCGAATGCCTGAGTCAGAGTCAGGTGCCTTACCACTTGGCGACGGGGCTGTGGGAGCGGGATTGTAGCAGAAAGATCAGCGCTTGGAGAACTGCGTGGCGCGACGTGCCTTGTGCAGGCCCACCTTCTTGCGCTCGACCTCGCGGGCGTCGCGGGTCATGAAGCCGGCCTGACGCAGCTGCGGTTTCAGGTTCTCGTCGTAGTCCACCAGCGCACGCGCGATGCCCAGACGGATGGCGCCGGCCTGGCCGGTATCGCCGCCGCCGATGACGGTGACCTTGATGTCGAACTTGTCGTTGTTCTCGGTCAGCTCCAGCGGCTGACGCACGATCATGCGCGAAGTTTCGCGACCGAAGAACTCGTCCAGCGGCTTGCCGTTGACTTCGATGGCGCCGCTGCCCTTGCGCAGGAACACGCGTGCGGAAGAGCTCTTGCGGCGACCGGTGCCGTAGTTTTGCTGAATTGCCATGGTGATCCTCAGATTTCCAGCGGCTGCGGTTGCTGCGCGGCGTGCGGATGCTCGGCGCCGCCGTACACCTTGAGCTTGCGGTACATCGCGCGACCCAGCGGGTTCTTGGGCAGCATGCCCTTGACGCCGATCTCGATCACGCGCTCGGGGTGGCTGGCCAGCATGTCGCGCAGCGACATCGTCTTCATGTTGCCGACGTAGCCGGTGAAGCGGTGGTAGGCCTTGTCGTCCAGCTTCTTGCCGGTGACCGCGACCTTTTCGGCGTTGATGACGACGATGTAATCGCCGGTATCCACGTGCGGGGTGAACTCGGGCTTGTGCTTGCCGCGCAGGCGACGAGCCACCTCGGTGCACAGCCGGCCAAGCGTCTTGTCCGTGGCATCGACCACGTACCAGTCGCGCTTGACGCTTTCAGGCTTGGCGCTGAACGTCTTCATCGTTGGAAATACCTGTCTGCCACCCCGTGGGGCGGACCGCTAATGAGTGGAACGAAAGGCGCGAGAGTGTAGCGCAGGCCACATCCCGCCGCAAGTGAAATCTGCCTTCGTGTAGCCCGCCATGATACAGCGTCACACGCCTGAACGCCAGCCCCCGGATCAAGGCCACGACACCCGTCCGGGCAGTAGAATCGGCCGGGAATCCCACTGACAGTTGCCCGATGAACGAAAACATTCGCCACCTGAGCCCGCTGGACCGTCTCATCGACGGTCTCGAATCGGCCATCGGTGCCGTGGTCGGCACACCGGTCGCCGGTCGGCCCTACCCGGCCGAAGACTTCCCCGACGTCGAACTGACCACGTCGGCACGACGCGACGTGGCCGGACTGATGCGCATCAACCACACCGGCGAGGTGTGCGCGCAGGCGCTGTACCAGGGGCAGGCCCTGCTGGCCCGCGACGCGACCACCGCGCACCACCTGGAGGAAGCCGCCGCCGAGGAAACCGATCATCTGGCCTGGTGCGCGCGTCGCTTGCAGGAGTTGTCCGCACGACCCAGCCTGCTCAATCCGCTGTGGTACGCCGGCAGCTATGCCATCGGCGCGGCAGCGGCGGCTGTCGGCGACCGGGTCAGCCTGGGTTTCGTGGTTGAAACCGAACGCCAGGTGGAAGCACACCTGGCCGACCACATCGAACGTCTGCCGGCGGAGGACAACCGGTCCCGGGCAGTGCTCACGCAGATGCAGGCCGACGAGATCCGTCACGCCGACAATGCCCTTGCCCGCGGCGGCAAGCCGCTGCCGTTCCCCGTGCCATCGGTGATGCGGCTGGCATCGAAGGTAATGAAGGCCGTCGCATACCGGATCTAGGCGTACCGCGCCCGACCCGGCCGGCGCACGGTCACATCAGGTTGCGGCCGTGGAACAGTTCCTCGATCTCGCGCCGCAGCAGCGACTCGATGCGGCGCCGGTCCTTGTACGGAAGCTCCGAGGCGTGGGTTTCGAACAGGTAGGTGTCCAGGTCGAAATCCTTGATGTGCATCTTGGTGTGGAACATGTTCTCCTGATACACGTTCATGTCGTACATCGTGTACTTGCGCTTGATGTGGCGCGCCAGGTAGTCCTGGATGGAGTTGATCTTGTGGTCGATGAAATGCTTCTTGCCCTTCACGTCGCGCGTGAAACCGCGCACGCGGTAGTCGCAGACCACGATGTCGGACTCGAAACTGTCGATCAGGAAATTCAACGCCTTCAATGGCGAGATCACGCCGCAGGTGGCCACGTCGATATCGGCGCGGAACGTGGCGATGCCGTTGTGCGGGTGCGTTTCCGGATAGGTGTGGACGGTGATGTGGCTCTTGTCCATGTGCGCCACGACCGCATCGGAGATGGTGTCGCGGCTCATCTTCTTCAGCACCGGCTCCTCGGAAATGAGGATGGTCACCGACGCCCCCTGCGGGTCGTAGTCCTGACGGGCGATGTTGAGGATGTTGGCACCGATGGTGTTGGCCACCTCGGTGAGGATCTGCGTCAGACGGTCGGCATCGTAGGCCTCGTCGATGTACTCGATGTAACGCTGGCGCTCTTCCTCGGTGACCGCGTAGCAGATGTCGTAGATATTGAAACTCAGCGCCTTGGTGAGGTTGTTGAACCCCTGCAGCTTCAGGCGCGGAATGGGTTTCGGCTTGACCACGGCAGCCCTCTCGGCCGTTTGCACGGCGTAAGTGGCGGCGGGTTAGCAACAAGGATCCCCGCAGCAAAATCAACGCGGCACCGGAGCCCGCGACCCTTGCATGGCCGGCGGGTCGTCGCGAGCCGGCCTTCAAACCGCGAATTATGGGGCATGGCGACACCGATTTGAACCCGCAACGACGATTTTTCCGGCACCAATGCCGCCGCTCGGCAGTGTGAAGAAACGCGCGCGTACCATATCGTGCAGACGTGAACCACTGCTCAACGGCGCGGATCGGGGATGCAAATGTCCATGATTTGTGTAGTATTGCCCTGATAAAGGGGTGGGACAAATCCTGATTGCCACTTGCGGCCGCACGCCACCCGGGCGGCCACAAGCCAGTTGTACCGGGGAAACGCCGTGGCCGAGCTCAAATACCTTCTGCAACAAGTCTTCGAACGCCACAAGGCGCCGCCGGCACTGGGGCCGGACCCGCAGACCATGGAGCGTTTCCTGGGCCTGTGCCACCGCCGGCGATATCCCAGCAAGACCGCCATCATCCGCCCCGGCGATCCAGCCAATACGCTGTATTACGTGATCGAGGGTTCGGTGTCGGTCTGCACCGAGGACGAGAACGGCCGCGAGCTGATCCTGGCCTACATCAACCGCGGCCAGTTCATCGGCGAAATGGGCCTGTTCGTGGAGCAGTCGCAACGCGAATCGCTGGTGCGCACCCGGACCTCCTGCGAACTGGCGGAAATCAGCTATGACCGCCTGTTCAGCCTGATGGACTCGACCCTGCGCGAGGAATGCCCGAAGCTGCTTTTCGCGATCGGCTTCCAGCTCACCAACCGCCTGCTGCGCACCTCGCGCCAGGTCAGCCGCATGGCCTTCATGGACGTCACCAACCGCGTCTCGCGCACCCTGCTGGACCTGTGCGAGGAACCGGACGCCATGACCCACCCCGACGGCACCCAGATCCGCATCTCGCGCCAGGAAGTGAGCCGCATCGTGGGCTGCTCGCGCGAGATGGTCGGACGCGTGCTCAAGCAACTGGAGGAACAGGGCATGATCGACGTCTCCGGCAAGACCATCGTGGTGCGCGGAACGCGTTGACGGCCAGAACACCGCGCGGCTGTCGCCATCGCGGCGATGGCCCGATTCAGCGAAACCCTCCTCTCCCTCAATACCAGTGCACGCGCGTCACACTGCGTCCCAGCGCCTGCTCGACCCGTTTGCACCGCGCCGGCGTGGCGTTGACCAGTACCGCCTCGCGCGCTTCGCGCAGCATGGGTATGTCGTGCACGGAATCGCCGTAGGCCACGTCCCAGGAGGACTTCACGCCTGCCGCGGCGAGCGACGCCAGCTTGCGTGAGCCAATGTTGTGCATGGCCACACGCATGCCCAACGGACCGCCGACCAGACGTGATGCGAGAATCGGCACGTCCGGCAACCCCAACTCCGCGAAGATGCCGCGCACGAGGACATCCTCGCATCCGGTGACCACCATCACCGTGTCGCCATCGGCCAAATGCCTGCGCAGGCACGACAGCGCCTCTCGATGGAAGCGCCGCGGCTGGCGCGCCAGTTCGCCGGCGAATGTTCGCGCGTGCGCCTCATAACGTGACGCGGACAAGCCGGCCAGCGCCACGCATACCAGGGTTTTCAGCACCCACCGACGTGTGAACGGCAGGGTCGGCAGCAATGGCAGCGTCAACAACAACGCCGGCAGCAACCGCCAGCGCTCACGTCGATAACGCGCCCGCACGAAAGCGGCGAACGCGTCACCGCGCAATATCACACCATCGAAATCGAAAAGTATCGTGCGCCGCGCCGGCACCGCGGCAGCCGTTCCGGCGAGCCCCCTGTCCATGTCGTGCATCGGCTTCAGCTGAAGAACAACCTCTTCAATTCCTCGCCCGGATCCTCGGCGCGCATGAAGGCCTCGCCGACCAGGAACGCGTCGATCCCGGCATCGCGCATGCGCACCACATCCTCGGGCGTACGGATGCCGCTCTCGGTGACCAGGGTACGGTCGTAGGGCACGATGTCACGCAGGCTTTCGGACGTGTCCAGACTGGTTTCGAAGGTACGCAGGCTGCGGTTGTTGATGCCGATCAGCGGTGCCGGCAGCGCCAGGGCGCGCTCCAGTTCCTCCTCGTCGTGCACCTCCACCAGCACGTCCATGTCCAGCTCGGCGGCCAGCATGGTCAGGTCCAGCAGCGGACCGTCATCCAGTGCCGCCACGATCAACAGGACACAGTCGGCGCCGATCAGACGCGCCTCGTACACCTGGTACGGATCGATGATGAAATCCTTGCGCAGCACCGGCAAGTCGCAGGCGTCACGGGCTATGGCCAGATAGTCCGCACTGCCCTGGAAAAAATCCGCGTCGGTGAGCACCGACAGACAAGTGGCCCCTCCCTTGGCATAGGATTTGGCCACGAACGCCGGATCCAGTTGCGGCCGGATCACGCCCTTGCTGGGGCTGGCCTTCTTGATTTCGGCGATCACCGCCGGCTCGTCGCGCTCGATGCGCGCCTCGATGGCAGCCGCGAAACCGCGCGTGGCAGGCACGTCCACACAGTGCGCCATCAGGTCGTCCAGGGACACGCGGGCGCTGCGGGTGGCAACCTCTTCACGCTTGCGGGTCAGGATGCGTTGCAGGATGTCGGCCATGGCGTCGTTGCCTGATCGGGTCGAAGTTGCCGCCAGCTTAGCGGCTCGGGCCACGCCGTGCACCCGGCGACGGCGTGTTTCAACGCGCCTCGACGATGCGCCGGGTCGCGGCGACGAAATGGCGCATGGTAGCTTCGGCCGCGCCGCTGTCAATGGTTTTCATGGCCAGCTCCAGACCGGCCCCGATGGAACCGGCCACGTCGGCCGCATACAAGGCCGCGCCGGCATTCAGGGCCACGATGTCGCGTGCCACACCCGGCTTGCCGGCCAGCACGTCGAGCACCATGGCGCGCGACTCGGCGGCATCGGCCACACGCAGGTTGCGACTGGAGGCCATGGACAGGCCGAAGTCCTCCGGTTCGATCTCGTATTCGCTGACCTTGCCGTCGCGCAGCTCGCCGACCAGGGTCTTGCCACCCAGCGACACCTCGTCCAGACCGTCGCGGCCGTACACCACCAGTGCATGCCGTGCTCCCAGGCGTTCCAGCACGCGGATCTGGATGCCGACCAGGTCCTCGTGGAACACCCCCATCAGCATGTTCGGGGCACCCGCGGGATTGGTCAGCGGACCGAGGATGTTGAACAGCGTGCGCACGCCCAT
>CAZMKO010000023.1:0-27410 GCA_964566965.1 uncultured Rhodanobacteraceae bacterium | reverse complement strand
TCGAATTCGCCGAGCTGGTTGGAGGTGTTGATGAAAATGGCATTCACCGCGCTGACCCGTCCGCGCATTTCGTCCGGAGTTTCCAGTTGTACCAGCGCGCCGCGGATGACCATTGACACCATGTCGAAAGCGCCCAGCGCGGCCAGGGCCAACATCGACAACCACAATGCCGTGGACAGTGCGAACACCAGCGTGGCCACGCCGAACGCCGCCACCGAGCCGAACATGATGCCGCCCACGCGCCGGCGCATGTCGTGCCGGGCCAACCAGAACGACATCAGCAGCGCGCCGGCCGCCGGTGCCGCGCGCAGCAGGCCCAGCCCCCACGGGCCGGTGTGCAGGATGTCGCGGGCGAAGATGGGCAGCAGGGCAGTGGCGCCGCCCAGCAACACGGCGAACAGGTCCAGCGAAATCACGCCCAGGATCACCGGGCGGGCACGGATGAAGCCGACGCCGGCGAACAGCGTTTTCAGCGTGGCCGGCTGGCGTCGTGGCGGTACATGGTCGTAACGCAGACGCATCATCAATACCTGCGCGATCAGGTACAGCGCGGCCGCCGTACCGTAGACGACGCCGGGTCCGGCCACGTACAGGAAGCCACCCACCGCCGGGCCGGCGATCATGGCCACCTGGCCGGCCGAGGCATTGGCCGCCATGGCGCGCGCCAGGATACCGGGCGGCACCAGGCCGGGCACCATGGACTGGCGGGCCGGGGACTCGAACGCCTTGCCCACGCTGATCACGAACAGCAACACCAGGATGCCGAATTCGTCGAGGATGCCGGAGAGGCTGCCCAACGCCAGCAGCGCGATGGCCACCCACTCGACACCCTGGAACCACACCACCAGGTGACGGCGTTTGAACTGGTCGGCCATGTGTCCGGCGGGCAGGGCCAGCAGCAGCGATGGCGCGAACTGGACCAGGCCGACCAGACCCAGGTCCAGCGCGCGCCCGGTCATGGCGTAGATCTGCCAACCCACCGCCACCGACAGCATCTGGAAGCCGAAGCCCGAGCACAGCCGGGAGGCCCAGAACTGGAAGAATGCCGGATACTGGCGCAGCAATGCGGTGGAGGGGGTGGTGTCGGTCATCGCTGGAGAATAGGGGCAACGTGCGGATCGGCAAAGCAGGGACCGCGTGGCGTAGACTGGGGGGGTGTCCCATGTTTCGGAGCGTGTTCATGCCCCAGCTGCGCCATTGCCTCGCCATGTCCCTCGCCACGGTCCTGCTGGCCGCCTGCTCGGGGCAGCCGTCGCCGACGCCCGAGCAACAACAGGCCAGTCAAAAGGCGGCCAACGAGGCGGCCGCCAACGAAAAGCTGGGCATGTTCAAGCAGATGATGGACATGGGCCGCAAGGATCTGGCGGCGTCGATCGGTGACGAGATCGTCACGCGCTATCCCGACAGCAAGGCGGCCGCCGAGGTCGGCAAGCAACTGCCCAAGCTGAAGGCCGACGTGCAGGCCGACGCGGAATCCTCGCGCCTGGCCAACCTGTGGTTGTACCAGGTCAGTCCGATGGCCGGCGGCACGCAGAGCACCGCGACCATCGGCAACAGCGGGCCCGACGACATCAAGGCCAACTTGATCCTGCGCCGGCACAGCGACTGGGGAACCTCGGCCTACCTGTACGCGGACCAGGAAAAGGGTTTCGTGTGCAAGGGCGAGTGCACGGTGCGCGTGCAGTTCGACGGCAAGGAGCACGCCTTCAAGGCGGTGACGCCGGACGACGGTCGCCCGGCGCTGATGTTCCGGCATGAAAAGGATTTCATCCAACGCCTGGAAAAGGCCGGCAAGGTATCCGTTCCGGTGACGATCCAGGGCAAGGGCAAGCAGGTGCTGGTGTACGAGACCGGCGGCTTCAACGCCGAGAAATGGAAGCCGTTGTCGAAGTAGGCTGTTGCCGGGACGGTACACGCGCTCAGTGGCATTCGCAGTCGGTGGGCGTTTTTTCACATGCCCTCACGGCTTGAGGCGCCAACCGGTGCGAAAGATCCACCACACCACGACCAGGCACACCACCAGGAAACCCATGGTGGCGGCCACGCTGATGCCCACGTTGACGTCGGCCTGGTCGTAGAAGCTCCAGCGGAAGCCCGAGACCAGGTACACCACCGGGTTGAACAGCGAGATCTTCTGCCACAGCGGCGGCAGCATGTGGATGGAATAGAAACTGCCGCCAAGGAAGGTCAGTGGCGTGATCACCATCAACGGCACCACCTGCAGCTTTTCGAAGTTGTCGGCCCAGATGCCGATGATGAAGCCGAACAGGCTGAAACTGACCGTGGTCAGCACCAGGAACAACACCATCACCGCCGGATGGGCGATGGAGTAGTCCACGAACAGGCGTGCGGTGGCGAGGATGATCACGCCCACCAGGATCGCCTTGGTCGCCGCCGCGCCGACGTAGCCGGCAATCACTTCGATGTACGACAGCGGTGCCGAGTGCACCTCGTAGATGGTGCCGACGAATTTCGGGAAATAGATGCCGAATGAAGCGTTGGAGACGCTCTGCATCAACAACGAGAGCATCACCAGACCGGGAATGATGAAGGCGGCGTAGCTGATGCCGTCCACGCTGGTGATGCGCGAACCGATGGCCGAGCCGAACACCACGAAGTAGAGCGACGTGGAAATGACTGGCGAGGCGATGGATTGCATCAGCGTGCGGCCGGTGCGGGCCATCTCGAACCGGTAGATGGCACGGATGCCGTGAAGATTCATGCGGCCTCCCGGACCAGGTCGAGAAAGATTTGTTCCAGCGAGTCCTGACGCGTGCTGAGATCGCTGAAACCGACACCGGCGGCGGCCAGGTCGCGCAGCAGGGTGGTGATGCCGGTGCGCTCGCCCTGCGTGTCGTAGGTGTACACCAGCTCGTTGCCGTTGCCGCCGAGCTCGAGCGCGTGGCCCGACAGGGTTGGTGGCACGGCGTCCAGGGGCTCCAGCAGCTGCAGGCGCAATTGTTTTTTGCCCAGCTTGCGCATCAACGTGGCGGTGGCATCGACTACCACCAGCTTGCCCTTGTTGATCACGCCGACACGGTCGGCCATGTCCTCGGCTTCCTCGATGTAGTGCGTGGTGAGCACGATGGTGACCCCGGACTCGCGCAGCCGTCGAACCATGCGCCACATGTCGCGACGCAGCTCCACGTCGACGCCGGCGGTAGGCTCGTCCAGGAACAGTACCGTCGGCTGATGCGAGAGGGCCTTGGCGATCATCACGCGGCGTTTCATGCCGCCGGACAGCATCAGGATCTTGTTGTCGCGCTTGTCCCACAGCGACAGGTCCCGGAGCAGTTGCTCCAGGTAGGCGTCGTCCGGCGCCTTGCCGAACAGGCCGCGGCTGAAGCGCACGGTGTCCCGCACGGTTTCGAAGGCGTCCGTTTTCAGTTCCTGCGGCACCAGGCCGATTTTCGAGCGGGTGACGCGCCAGTCGCGGATCACGTCGTGGCCGTCCACGGCGATGCTGCCGCGGCTCGGGTTGACGATGCCGCAGATGATGCTGATCAGCGTGGTCTTGCCGGCGCCGTTGGGGCCGAGCAGGGCGAAGATCTCGCCGCGACGGACCGTCAGGTGGATGTCCTGGAGGGCGGTGAAGCCGGTGGCGTAGGTCTTGTTCAGGCCATCCACGACGATGACCGGATCGTCATGCGCGGGGGCGGTTGCCGTGTCGTCTGGCATGCATTCGGCCGCAAATAATTGAACTAAACGGTATAGTATTTAGATACATCCCGATTGGCAAGCCTAACCCGAAACAGGTCTCGATCCGTATCAAATTCGGCACGGCAGCGCAGGGCGGGCAGTGCCCGCTGCGCATTGCGGCGGAGTGGGGCCGTCTCGTCAATGCAACGCGAAGCGCGTCACCGCCCAGGTCAGCGGCGGCTGCACGCCGGCGTGGATGCGCGGCGGCAGGTCCAGCGGCTTGAGCATCATCTTGATCGCCATCTGCGCCGACAGGTTGTGGCGCACGAAACCGTAGATGCGGTCGCTGGCCTGGCGGAAGGTGGCCTGGTCCGCGAGGTACTCGGGATGGCGGAACTTGAACACGTGGCGCAGCGCGATGTCGCCGTCCTCGTTGCCGATCTCGCGCAGGCGCCGCCACAGCGTGCGCATCACCGCGATACGGCCGTGGCGCCGTTCGGCCTGGTACTTCTGGAAATAGTGGTAGAAGTGGCTGTAATGGCGCACCTCGTCGCTCTTGATGCGCCGGGTCAGGTCCCTGAGCACCGGTTCGTCGGTGGCTTCGTGGATGGCGCGGTAGAGCGTGGCGGTGCCGGTCTCGACCACGCAGCGCGCGGCCATTTCCAGGCAGCGCGACGATTCCAGCTCCTCGGCGGTGCAGACGGCGGAATACTCGTCGAAGAAGCTTTTGAACGCCGCGTCCCAGTCGAAATCAGGCCATACATGCTGCACGTAGGTGGCCAGGGCACGGCCGTGCTGCAGCTCTTCGTGTTCCCAGTGATTGCCCAGCCAGTCCTGGATTTCGGTGTTGCCGTCGTAGTGGCGCACCAGGTTGTGGGTGTACAAATCCGAGCCGCTCTCGATGAAAGCCGATGCGCACAGCAGGCACATCAGGTCGTCGTTGGCGCGAATGCGCTCGACGTCGATGCGGTCGAAATCGATGCTGTCGAGCGTCCAGGGCAACCCGGTTGAATCAGGCACGGCTGTGTCCTCCGGCGTTCAGCGTGGGTCGTGTCGCGTCGCGGCGGCACGCCGAATCATCATAAACGCCGCTGCCGGGGTTGTGAAAAGGCGATCGGTTCGGCCAGCAAGCCCGGGTTCAGGAAGCCGGGCGGGCGGAAGCTCAGCGAACCACGGTCACCGGGACATGCGCGCGGGCGATGATGTCGCTGGATACCGAACCCAGCAGCCAGCGCAGCAACGCTCCGCGCCCGGTGTGGCCGATGACGATGTGTTCGCACTCGTGTTCGCGTACCTGTGCCAGCAGCGCGTCGCCCGGCGAGCCGTACACCACACGCACGTCGTAGAGGTCCGCGTCGTCCGGTGCCTGCTCGGCGAGTTCGGTACGCAGTTCGCTGGCGTGCTCGTCGCCCTTGTCGGTCATCATCATGGCGCATACGTCGGCTCCGCCCTCGGTAACCTGCAGCACCGACAGCACATGCACTCGTCCGCCGGTGGCACGCATCATGTCCAAGGCGAAGCGGAAGGCGCGCCGTGACGATTCCGATCCGTCGTAGCCGACCAGTGTTTGCTTGATCATCGCTCACCTCGCGTTTGGGGATGCATGCATGAAGTCTACACAGGACGCGTCAGTGTGTGCGCGCGTGCGGGTGTGCTGCGCGCGGCACACGCCGCGCCAGAGCGGGTACTGGCCGGCCGGTGCGTCGTGTTCAGATGGCATGATGGTTCCTGAATATCGTCCCGTGCGTCGGCCGTTCTGTTCAGCCGGACCGATGAATAATGCAGGTTCACCATGTTGCAAGGAGGTTGATCATGAACAAGCATTTGATGATGTCGCTGGGGGCCGCCCTGGTCTTGGCTTGTGCCGGATGCTCGACGACGGCCGCCCAGTCGCAGGACGCCTCCCGGACCGGGACCGCGGATCTGGATTGCAAGATGACCTTCTCGCTGAGCGGCTGGTCCGCCATCTACAAGCATGCCGACGGCGAGGGCACGGTCCGCTGTGCCGATGGCAGCAGCATGCCGGTGAAGATCGCCGTGCGCGGTGGCGGCCTGACGGCCGGCAAGTGGCATGTCGACAACGGCACCGGCAAGTTCTCCGACGTGCACAACATCCGGGACGTGCTCGGCAGTTATGCGCAGGGCGGCGCGCATGCCGGCGTGGTCAAGTCCGGCGAGGCGCAGGTCATGACCAAGGGCGAAGTGTCGCTGGCATTGGCCGGCACCGGCGAGGGCGTCGATCTTGGCGTGGACGTGGGCAAATTCACCATCAGCCGCAAGTAAAAAGCGTGCAGTGGCGGGTGCGGTGCGCCCGCCACTGCCGCACGCGGCGGGCGCCTGTACACTGGCGTTTTCCCATTGAGCGGATGACCCATGCCCGATCCCGCCGTTGCGCCGCACGCTCGCGGCTCCCGTTTCGCCGTCTGGCGCCTGGTCACATGGTTGCTCCTGTTGCTGGCCATCTTCGGCGTGTTGCAGTACTGCGTGCATGCCTGGCGCGTGGCCGGATTGCTGGGTGACACGTCCTGGCGTGCGCGGCATGCCGACCTGACCGCCATACTGGCCTGGGACATCGCCTATCTGGTCGTGGCCTGCCTCACCGTGGTCTGTGCCGCCGGTGCCTTGTTGCGGCGGGCGTGGGCACGATCCGCGTTGCGGGTGGTGGCGGGCGTGTTGGCGCTGTGGCTGCTGGTGACCACCGTCATGCTGGTGGCGCGCTGGAGCACGTTCAATGACCAGATGACGGCGCTCACGGATGGGCCAGGCGTGGGTGCGGTGGCTCGCGACATGGTCGCGCGGATGCACCGGGAATATCTGGTGGCGATGGGACTCAAGGCCGTGTCCGTTCCGGTTCTGGCCTGGTTGTGCTGGCGTCTGGGCAAACCGTCGGTACGCGCGCAATTCCTGCCGCGGCGCCGACCCGGTTGAGGCATGCCCATGCGGCGTGTCTCTGTTGCATTGAAACGATGTGTCGAGGTGTCGCATGCGCGGATTGCTGTGGTTCTGCTTTCTTCTGGCCGCACTGATGCCGTGGGGCGGCGCTCTCGCCGCCGATTCGCTGGATGTCTGCCACGCGCGCAGTGACTACGACCTGATGCTTCGGGACGACGGATTGCTTTTCCAGCGTGCCGGTGCGGCGCCCCGCGAGGTGCGCATGCACGATGGCGGGCTGGTGGTGGACGGGCGTGCGCTGCCCCTTGGTCCGGCGGATCAAGGACGTGTGCGCGCCATCGAGCGCGGTGTGCGGGCGTTGTTGCCACGGGTGCGGTCGGTGGCCTCGCGCGGCGTCGAGCTGGCCGCCGATGCCGTACGCGAACAGGCGCGGGTGTCGGCGCCGGCGCTGGACGGACCGGCATTGGACGGCCCCTTGGATACGGCGGTGGCCGACCTCGAGCAGCGCATTGCCACCAGTCGCAGCACCCGCGACTGGCACGGCCCGGCATTCCGGCAATATCTCGCGCAGCGCATGGCGACCATCACGCCGTTGCTGGCCGGACCCTTGCTGCAGCGTTCACTGGCCGCGGCGGTCAGCGGCGACATGGACAGCGTGCAGCAACTGCGTGACCAGGCCACCGGCATGCGTGCGACCCTGGAAGCGCGCGTACGTCGCAAGCTCGATACCCTGCGTCCACGCATCCAGGCGATGTGCCCGGACGTGCGCGAGTTGGACCGGCTGGAAAACGGCCTGGACGCGCGCCTCGCCGACGGTTCGCGCCTGGACCTGCTCCAGATCGGGCATTGAGGCGTCGCCGGCGCGTGGCCGATTGCCATGATGCCTGCGCCGGGTTCAATCAGAGTTTCCCTACGGCACGACGACCTGCTTGCGGTTGTCCGAGGTGTTGCGGTCGACCAGTTCGTTGTACGGGTCGATGCCCACTTCCCAGGGCTTGCCGTCGACCGTGAAGGTCAGCGTGCTGTCGCCGTCCTCGACGCGGCGCTTCTCGAGATGAAGGATCTTCTGGTCGGCTTCGACGCCCCCCGGTGGTTTGCCGAACACGCCGATCTCGACCGGAATATCCATGCGCGCACGGGTCTGCTTGCCCTTGTCGTCGGCGTGATACTTGGCTGCGTGCACCTTCATGGTCACGCGGTACCGGCCATCGGGCAGCCGTTTGGCGGTGGCCGAGGCAACCCGGTTGTCGTACAGGGTGATCTTCCAGAACGAGTCGTCGATCAGCGCGTTCCACTTGCCATCGGTTCCGGCCTTCAACGCGTCCACGAATTCCCTGGACGTGGTGTAGGGCGGCTGCTGGAACCCTTTCGCCTGCAGGAAACCCTTCAGCACGCCGTCGATGACATCCTCGCCGATGTAGTCCTGCAGCGCGTAGAAGATGGCCGAAGCCTTGTTGTAGCGGATGTAGGTCTGGCCCTCCACCTTGCCCAGCGGTGTCTCGCCGACGCTGTCGGTGACGCGCCCGGTGAGGTAGGTGTCCAGCTCGTACTTCAGGAATTTGCGCATGGCCCGCGCACCGTAACGGTGTTTCATCACCATCAGCGCCGAGTACTGCGCCAGTGATTCGCTGAGCATGGTCGCGCCCTGCATGTTCGCACCGATGACCTGGTGCGCCCACCACTGGTGCGCGACCTCGTGGGCGGTCACGTAGAACGGGTAATCGATGTCATCCTTGCCGCCCACGTCGGCGATGAAGCCGATGGATTCGGAGAACGGAATGGTGCCGGCGAACGACTGCGCGAAGCTGCGGTAGCCCGGAAACTCCACGATGCGCAGATACTTGAACTGGTAGGGCGTGTAGCGGGTGGTGTAGTAGTCCAGCGACGCCTTCACCGAGTCGATCATGTCGTCCACGTTCCAGGCATGCGCGGGGTTGTACAGAACGCTGATGTCCACATCCTTCCAGCGCGCGTGACGCACCTTCCAGGTTCCCGACAGGTACACGAAAAAGTTGAGAATCGGCGAGTGCGTCTTGTAGTGGAAGTAGCGCCGGCCATCCTTTTCCCAGGTCTTCACCAGGTCGCCCGGTGCCAGCGCGGTCTGGTCGGCGGCGGTCGAGACCACCGAGTCCAGCGAGATCCAGTCGGCGTCATTGGCGATGTAGGTGTTGGCGCGTTTGGCCGGGTCCTCGCTCAGCGGCGGCATCCGCGGCACGTCCGGGTCCAGACCGTACTTGCGCCGGTCCTTTTTGTCGGTGAGCTGGAACTGTGCGTTGTAGCCGAAGCTGGGGAACAGCTGGCGGTTGTTGATGAAAGTGCCGTTGTGCACCAGCAGGAAGTCCATGCCGCCGGGCTCGTTGCGGAAACCGCGGCCGGTGTAGTCCAGGTCGAAGGAAAAATCCATGCTTGCGCCCGGCTGCAGGGGCTGCGCGAGCTTGTAGATGGAAAAGCCCACGCGCTCGTCGCGCTTGACCAGCCGGTGCTTGCCGAAATGCAGGTCGGCAGGGGGAATGTCCTGGTCCCAGTTGATGTACAGCGTGTCGATCGGCTTGGCATGTTTGTTGACCAGCCGGTAGGTGGCGTGGATGTGCAGCTTGCGATGATGCGGGTGGATGTCCACGCGCGTGGCGACCTTGGTGATCCGCGGCTGCGGCGCGTCGGCGAATTTTCCGTAGCGCTTTTCGTAGTCGGCCTGGCGCTGTTTGGCCTGGTCGCCCGAGACGTAGTGGTTGAGCACGTTGGTGTTGTAGAAGATCCAGCCGCCGACCAGCGCGAAGGCCAGCAGCGACACCGCCAGGGTTGTCCACACCGGGCGGCGGGCCAGGCGGGAGCGGGCATGACGCCAGCGGCCGCCGCGGTCGGTGCCGCGCCAGCGGAACAGCCGGGCCAGCACCAGCAGGGCCACCGCGAACAGCGTCCAGTACAGGTCGAACCACAGCGCGCCGGGCAGGAAATGGCCATAGCCGTTGAGATCCGAATACGGCACCGAGGGTGATGCGGCGTACTGGTACAGGTTGTGGTCCAGATCCAGGTACGCCATCACGCCCATGAGACCCAGGAACAGCACGAACAGCAGGTAGCCGACGTACTTGTTGTTGGCCAGCACCTGCAGCACCAGGGCCAGCACGCCGATCTGGATGAAGCCGATCGCGGCCAGCGACAGGCCGGCCAGATACAGGCCCGGCTGGAGATGGGTGTAGCCGTGCACCAGCTGGAAGCCAACGGTGAACAGGGCGCCGACACCGAGAAACACCACGCTGACGGCGGTCAGGGCCAGAGCCTTGCCGGCCAGCACCGACCAGTCCGGTACCGGCAGGGCGTCGCCCACCTCGTGGGCCTTCAGGGTCCGTTCGCGCCAGACCAGCTCGCCGGCATAGAACGCCAGCACGATCAGCAGGAACAGCGAGAAGGCGCTACGGATATCGGTAACCATCAAGTGGGTGACCGGATACACCGGCGTACCGTAGATCTTGCCGCTGAGCAGCAGCACCGCCACCAGCAGTGCCAGACTGAGCAGCAGCATGGTGATGAACAGCACGCCGCGCATGGTGTTGCGCAGGTCCATGCCGGCCACCGCCAGCATCTGGCGCCATTGCGCGCGCAGGCCGGTGTGCATGGTGGGTGTCGGCAGCGTCAACGTGCGTGGTGTCGCGTCGGCCGGGGCGGACGCGCGCGCACGGCGCCGTGGCCAGGCCAGGCGCACGCCCTCGCGACGGGTACGGAACAGCGCGAAGCCGGTGGCGAACAATGCCGCGGTGACGGCCAGCCACAGCAGGCGGTTCCACAGCAGGATACCGTCAAGCGGCGGCAGCTGCGTGTTGTAGGCGTGCGCCGTCCAGTAGCGTGTCGCGGCGCCCACCGCCTGCGCGCCGTACGGATCGAGCAGGGCCGCCAACGTATGGCTGTCGATGTCCGACATCAGCGCGTTGGCGACGCTGCGCAGGACAATCAGTGCGATCACACCCACGAAGGTGGCCAGCAACGAGCGGGTCCCCGCGGCCAGCGCGAACAGCAGTGCGGTGACGAACAACACGTCCGGCACCAGGATCACGCCGAAGTTCCACAGCCACGGTCCGGCCGTCGTCGGCCCGACACGTGCCGCGTCGATCCAGGGCATCAGCGTGCCGGCCAGCGCGCCGAGCTGGGCCGCGCCAATCACCAGCAGGACGATCAGGAAACCGGCGGCAACGCGCCCGCCCAGATAGGCACCGCGTGACACCGGTGTGCTGAACAAGGTCTCGGCCGTGCCCTGCTCGAAATCGCGCAGCAGGGCGCCGGCGACGAATACCACCACGAACAGCGTGCCCAGGAAGGCGAACATCACCGACAGGTTGGTGATGACGATGGGGGCGTTGATGTGCACGTTGCCGACCGCGCTGCCGATCTTGACCGCCGGTGAGCTGACCAGGGCCAGGGCGCCGCCGAAGAAGATGGCCACGAACGTCCACAGCAGCGGGCCCTTCAGCTGCTGGCGCAGCTCGAAGCTGAAAATTGCCTTGAACATGCGTGTCCCCTCAGGCGGCCCGTGTCGTGTCGTCGGATGCGCGTTGCTGCTCCAGCTGGCCGAAGTAGACGTCTTCCAGGTCTGGCGCCACGGCGCTGAATCCGTCCTCCGGGGCCGCGTCGGCCAGTACGTGGATGACGGTCTCGCCGGCCGCCAGGCGGGTCGAGAGCACCGTCATGCGCTGTTGGTAGTCGGCCAGACGCGTGCGCTCGATGCCGCGCTGCCAGACGCGTCCGTCGAGCGCACGGATGGCCTCGTGGGGTTCGCCGGTCAGCAGCACGCGGCCCTGGCCGATGATGGCCATGCGCGGGCAAAGGTCGGTGACATCCTCGACGATGTGCGTGGACAGGATGACCACCACGCGCTCGCCGATCTCCGCCAGCAGGTTGAGAAAACGGTTGCGTTCGGCCGGGTCCAGGCCGGCCGTCGGTTCGTCGACGATGACCAGGCGCGGGTTGCCGATCAGCGCCTGGGCGATGCCGAAGCGCTGGCGCATGCCGCCGGAAAAACCGCCCAGCTTCTGCCAGCGCTTGTCCCAGAGGTTGACCTGGTTGAGCAGCGCCTCGACCAGCTCCTTGCGCTCCTTGCGCGCGGTCACACCCTTGAGGATGGCCAGGTGGTCGAGCATGTCCTGGGCCGACACCTTGGGGTACACGCCGAATTCCTGTGGCAGGTAGCCGAGCAGGCGGCGCGTGGCCTGGCTGTCGGCCAGCAGATCCTGGCCGTCGAGCTCGATGCGTCCGGCATCCGGCGTCTGCAGCGTGGCGATGGTGCGCATCAGCGTGGACTTGCCGGCCCCGTTGGGGCCCAGCAATCCGAACATCCCGTTGGGAATGTCCAGCGAGACGTCCTTCAGCGCCTGCACACCGTTGGTGTAGGTCTTTGACAGGTTGCGGATGGTCAGCATGAAACGGTTCCCTCGATCCCGGTCGCCGGCCGGCGACACCCCGGCGCATCATAGCCTGCCTGTGCGCCGCCCACATGGGGCGCCGGTCATGCTCCGCACAGGGTCGTGCCCATGACGGCCGGTGGAGTCGATCACAGCCTGCGAAGGGATTATCATTGGGGTTCCCCCATTTTCCGCTCGAACGGCCACGCAGCCGGCGACGCGTCCACACCCCGTTCAAGGAGGCCCTGATGGCCGCAGCCAAAGAAGTCAAAGTCCCTGATATCGGCAACTTTGATGGAGTCCCCGTCATTGAGATCATGGTCGCGCCGGGCGATACCGTCAGCAAGGACCAGGGTCTGGTCACGCTGGAATCGGACAAGGCCACGCTGGAGGTGCCGGCGCCGTTCGCCGGTACGGTCAGGGAGATCAAGGTCGCCGAGGGTGACGAGGTGGCCGAGGGCTCGGTGATCGCGCTGGTCGAGGAGACCGGTGCTGACGCGGGCGATGACGCCGGCGGCGGGGCTTCGGAGAAGGACGCTTCGGACAAGCCGGCGGGCGACGACGCCGGCAAGTCGTCTTCCACGGATACCGGCAACGCCTCCGACGCCGACGCCGACGCGGACACCGACGCCGACGACGACAGCGGCGACGAGACCGATCGTGACCAGGACGCCGACGGCGGCAACGGAGCCGAAGCGGACAAGTCCGGCCGTCGCGGCCCGGGTCAGCCGCCGGTCGATTCGGGCAAGGTGCAGGTGCCGGGCGAGGCACCGTATGCCAGCCCCGCGGTGCGCGCGTTCGCGCGCGAGCTGGGCGTGGACATCACCCAGGTCCAAGGCAGCGGGCGCAAGGGGCGCATCGTGCGTGAGGACGTGCAGGGCTACGTCAAGCATGCGCTGGCCTCGGGCGCGCGCCCGGGCGCCGGTGGCGGCGGCAACGGCCTGGACCTGTTGCCGTGGCCGAAGGTCGATTTCACCAAGTTTGGCGAGGTCGAGGAGCACAAGCTGTCGCGCATCCAGAAGATCTCCGGGGCCAACCTGGCGCGCAACTGGGCCATGATTCCGCATGTCACCCAGCACGACGACGCCGACATCACCGAGATGGAAGCCTTCCGCAAGCAGTTGGGCAAGGAGAACCCGGACACCAAGGTCACCCCGCTGGTGTTCCTGATCAAGGCGGCCGTGGCCGCGTTGAAGAAGTACCCGCAGTTCAACGCTTCGCTGGACGAGAGCGGCGAGAAGCTGATCCTCAAGAAGTATTTCCACATCGGCATCGCCGTGGACACGCCGGACGGCCTGGTGGTGCCGGTGATCCGCGATTGCGACAAGAAGGGGCTGTTGCAGCTGGCCGAGGAACTGGGCGAGATCTCCAAGAAGGCCCGCGACAAGAAGCTGGGGCCGGCCGACATGTCCGGCGGATGCTTTTCCATCAGCTCGCTGGGCGGTATCGGCGGCACCAAGTTCACGCCCATCGTCAATGCGCCGGAAGTGGCTATCCTGGGCGTGTCGCGCAGCCGCATGACGCCGGTCTGGGACGGCAATGAATTCCAGCCGCGGCTGATGCTGCCGTTGTCACTGTCCTACGACCATCGCGTCATCGACGGCGCCAACGCGGCGCGGTTCACCGCCTACATGGCCAAGGTGCTGGGTGACCTGCGCCGGATTCTGGTCTGAGGAGGCGAACATGGCGAACACGATCGAAGTGAAGGTTCCCGACATCGGCATGGACAAGGCGCCGGTGATCGAGGTGATGGTTTCCGCCGGCGATACGGTCGAGAAGGAACAGGGTCTGGTCACGTTGGAGTCGGACAAGGCCACCATGGAAGTGCCGGCGTCCGCGGCCGGCACGGTGAAAGAAGTGAAGGTGTCCGAGGGTGATGACGTTTCCGAGGGCACCGTCATCGTGGTGCTGGAGGCAACCGGCGAAGCCGGTGCGTCGAGCGACGGCGACAAGTCCGCCAAGAGTGACGAGTCCGGCAAGTCCGATACGGACAAGCAGGACAACACGGGTGCCAAGTCCACCAAGGGCGACAAAGACAAGCAGAACGACAAGACCGGCAAGTCCGAGGCCTCCGAACGTGGCGGCCAGGACAAGAGCGAGCGCAAGGCGCCGAAGGGCGTCGCCGACAGCGGCAAAAAGGCCGACATCGAATGCCAGGTCGTGGTGCTGGGCTCCGGCCCCGGTGGCTACAGCGCCGCCTTCCGCGCCGCCGACCTGGGCCTGGACACGGTGCTGGTCGAGCGTTACGACACCCTGGGTGGCGTGTGCCTCAACGTCGGTTGCATCCCGTCCAAGGCGCTGCTGCATGCCGCCGCGGTCATCGACGAAGCCGAGTCCATGGCCGCGCACGGCGTCAGCTTCGGCAAGCCGAAGCTCGACCTGGACAAGCTGCGCAAGTTCAAGCAGAAGGTGGTCGGCCAGTTGACCGGCGGCCTCGACGGCATGGCCAAAAAGCGCAAGGTGAAAACCGTTACCGGCACCGGCACTTTCGTTTCGCCGCACGAGCTGGAAGTCGAGGGCAAGGACGGCAAGAAGCTGATCCGCTTCGAAAAAGCCATCATCGCGGCCGGTTCGCAGTCGCTGAAACTGCCCGGGTTCCCGTGGGACGACCCGCGCGTCATGGACTCCACCGGCGCGCTGGAACTGGCCGACGTGCCGAAGAAACTGCTGGTCGTCGGCGGCGGCATCATCGGCCTGGAAATGGCCACCGTGTATGCCGCGCTGGGCAGCGAGATCACCGTGGTGGAACTGGCCGACCAGCTCATGCCCGGCGCCGATGCCGACCTCGTCAAACCGCTGGCCAAGCGCCTGGGCAAGCAGGTCAAGGGTATCCACCTGAAGACCAAGGTGGTCGAGGCCAAGGCGCAGAAGAACGGCATCAAGGTCGAGTTCGAGGGCGAGTCCATTCCCGAAACGAAGATCTTCGACCGCGTGCTGGTGGCCGTCGGCCGCAGCGCCAACGGCAACAGGATCGGTGCCGAGGCGGCCGGCGTGTCCGTGTCCGAGCGTGGCCTGATCGACGTCGATTCGCAGATGCGCACCAACGTCGAGCACATCTTCGCCATCGGTGACATCGTCGGTCAGCCCATGCTGGCGCACAAGGCCACGCACGAGGCGCACGTCGCGGCCGAGGTCTGTGCCGGCGAGAAGGCACATTTCGACGCGCGCGTGATTCCGTCGGTGGCGTTCACCAATCCGGAAGTGGCCTGGGTCGGCGTCACCGAGCGCCAGGCCAAGGCCGATGGGCTCGACATCGAGGTGGCCAGGTTCCCGTGGGCCGCCTCCGGCCGCGCCATCGGCATCGACCGCACCGAGGGCTTCACCAAGCTGATCTTCAACAAGAAAACGCAGCGCATCGTCGGTGCGGGTATCGTCGGCGTCAGCGCGGGCGACCTGATCAGTGAACTGGCCCTGGCCATCGAGATGGATTGCGAGGCGGCCGACATTGCCCTCACCATCCACCCGCACCCGACCCTGGGCGAGTCCGTGGGCCTGGCGGCCGAGGTGCACGAGGGCACGGTGACGGATCTTTACGCGCCCAAGAAGAAGGCGTAACTGACGGCCTGTCGTGTTCATGGCGGGTGTTGTCGGGCGAGAACAGGTCATCGCGGCCATGGGCCGCTCCCACAAAGGATTTCATGATGCTCCGGGCAAGCCCTGTGGGAGCGGCCCATGGCCGCGATGGCCGAAGCGTGCGACATTCATCATGTCAGCTCCCAGCCCCTAGTCCGCAGCCATGAACGAACACCTGCTGTTCAACATCGTCGATCTGGCCGGTACCTTCGCTTTCGCCATCAGCGGCGCGCTGGCGGCACGACGCGAGCAATTCGACTTGTTCGGGGTGCTGGCCATCGCCTACATCACCGCCTGCGGTGGTGGTATCGCGCGTGACGTGTGCCTGGGTGCGGTGCCGCCGGCCGGTCTTGCCGACTGGCGCTATCTGGTGACGGCGTTGGTCGCGGCACTGCTCACGCTGGGGGCCTACGAACGGGTCGAGCGACTGACATATCCGGTGCGCCTGTTCGATGCGCTGGGTCTGGGCCTGTTCGCGGTCTACGGCGCGCACAAGGCCATGACCCTGGGCATGAACGTGCAGGTGGCGGTCCTGGTCGGCATGCTCACCGCGGTGGGCGGCGGTGTGGCGCGCGACGTGCTGCTGAACCGGACCGTGGTCATCATGCAGCACGAGATCTATGCCTCCGCGGCCTTCCTGGGTGCGGCTCTGGCGGCGTGGGGGGAGTACGCCGGCTGGCCGTCGCTGTGGAGCACCTGGTTGCCGATCGTGTCGTGCTGCGGGCTGCGCCTGCTGTCGCTGCGCTTCCACTGGAACCTGCCGACGTTCGCGCGTGGGGATGATTCCTGAGATGGCGCCGTGAAGACCGGCGGACGCCGGCGGCGGCATGCATGCCTTTGTCATGACAAGTGTCCATTGGCGGGGCCTGGGCCGCGTGCTACGTTTCGCCACTGTCGCGGGACGTTCCGCGAGGGGAAGGGAAAATGACAACTGCAAACGTATGCGCGGAGCACGTGGTCAAGCGTTTTTCGGGCCATGTCGCCATCGACGACATCACCATGCGCGTGCCGGCGGGCCGCATTTTCGGGCTGCTCGGTCCCAACGGGGCCGGCAAGACCACCATGATCCGTCTGCTGATGGGTATTCTGGAGCCGGACGAGGGTCATGTGACGCTGTTCGACACCGGCAAGCACGGGCGGCACCTGGCCGAGCGCGTCGGCTATCTGCCGGAAGAACGCGGCCTGTACAAGAAAATGAAGGTGCTCGAGCAGCTGATGTTCCTGGCCCAGACCAAGGGCCTGTCGCGCGCCGACGGCCGCCAGCGGGCGTTGGCCTGGCTGGAGCGGCTGGGCGTGGCCGACTGGGCCGAGAAAAAGGTCGAGGATCTGTCCAAGGGCATGCAGCAGAAGGTGCAGTTCGCCGGCGCGCTGCTGCACGATCCGGAACTGGTGATTCTGGACGAGCCGTTCTCCGGCCTCGATCCGGTCAATGCCCAGGTCATGAAGGACACCGTGGTGGACCTGGCCGGCAAGGGGCACACCATCATCTTTTCCACCCACGTGATGGAGCAGGCCGAGCGCATGTGTGAGCACATCCTCATCATGGCGCGCGGGCGCAAGGTCGTGGACGGATCCCTGGCACAGGTCAAGGCCGAATCCGGCAAGCGCCACATCGCGCTGGAATTTTCGCATGACCGCGAGCGGGCCGCGGCGGTCCTGGCCGACCGCGAACTGGTCGCGCACATGGATGACTACGGCGCCAGCGCGGAAGTGTCGCTGGCCGACGGCGCCGATGCCGACCGGCTGCTCGCGGCGCTGGTTGCCAGCGGGGTCGGGCTGGGACGTTTCCAGGTGGTGGAGCCTTCGTTGCAGTCGATCTTCATCGACAAGGTGGGTGCCGAGGCCGCGGTGGCCGGGCGGACGGGAGACAGCGCATGAACAGCAGGACCATGGCGGTGGTACGCCGCGAGTTCGTTACCCGTGTCCATACCAAGACCTTCATCATCACCACGTTGCTGTTGCCGCTGGTGATCCTGCTGCTGGCGGTCTTGCCGACGCTGATGCTCAGTGGCGCCGGCACCACCACCCGGGTGGCGGTGGTCGACGGCGCATCGGGCCGGCTCGGCCACCAGGTGCAGCAGGTGTTGCGCGCCGAAAAGCTCGATGCCGAGAAGAGCGACAAGCCGCGCTACACGGTGGAGTTGGTGCCAGCCAAGGGGCGCGCGGATGCGGTGCGTGACGAATTGATCGCGCAGACCGGGTTTTCACGCAAGCAGGACAAGGGCCGGTTCGACGGTATCCTGGTGCTGCCGGAAGGGGTGTTGGAAAGCGGCAAACTGACCTATTACGGCAGCAACGCGAGTTCGCCGACGGCCATGTCCCACCTGCAGTCGGCACTGTCCAAGGCGTTCGCCGGTACCCGCCTGGCGCGTGACGGCATCGACCTGGGCGTGGTGTCGCAGGCCATGCGTCCGGTGAATCTGGATGCAACCAAGGTATCCGAGGGCAAGCTCACCGGGCAGAGCGGCAAGGGCGCGTTCTTCGTGGCTTACGGCATGGGCTTTTTGCTGTACATGGCCATCATGCTGTTCGGCCAGCAGACGATGGTCTCGGTGATCGAGGAAAAGACCTCGCGCGTGGTCGAGGTGCTGATATCGTCGCTGACCCCGTTCCAGATGATGCTGGGCAAGGTGGTCGGCGTGGCGTCGGTCGGCCTGTTGCAGATGGCCATCTGGGGCCTGTCGGCGTGGCTCATCACCAGCCAGGCCGGACATCTGGCGGCGATGGTCGGGGCCGGCGATTCGGCAGTCGCCAATTTCGCGCTGCCGCACATCGCGCCGGGCCTGGTGGTGATGTTCCTGGTGTATTTCGTGCTGGGTTTCCTGGTCTACGGGGCCTTGTACGCGGCCATCGGGTCGATGTGCAATGCCATCCAGGACAGCCAGCAGTACGCCAGCATCGTGACCATGCTGATCGTGGTCGGCTTCCTGGTGGTGTTCGCGGTGATTCCGCAGCCCGACGGCACGCTGGCCCATGTGATGTCGTGGATTCCCTTCTTCGCCCCGTTCGCGATGCCCGTGCGCTGGGCGTTGACCTCGGTGTCGGCCTACGAGCTGGCCGGCTCGTTGCTGGTGATGGTGGCCGGCACGCTGTTCTGCGTGTGGCTGGCGGCGCGGATCTACCACACCGGTATCCTGATGTTCGGCAAGAAGCCCAGTTGGCGCGAGGTCTGGCGCTGGATCCGGGTCGGCTGAGGGAACTCTGATTGCATCCGGCACAGGTGTCATGGCACTTGGATGGCTCGCCGGTTGTGCTGTGTGGCGCCGTGCAGGCGGGTGGCCTGGACAAACCACGCGGTGCAGCCGGCGGGCCGTCTGGATGCCGCCCCTGCTTGCAACATCAACGGAAGTGACGCCTTCAGTCAGCGCGTCCCTGAGGCGCACTGCACGATCATCCGCCGCGGCACCGGTCGCTGCGGGTCTTGCGGTGGCCGTTCGGGCCGATCAGACGTCGGTCGCGCCGCCGAACAGGTCGCCCTGGGCCGCGAAATCGATGCGGTCCACGAAACCGGACATGCCCACGCCGACCAGGCGGTAACGCGTTCCCGCCGGCCGTTCCACGCGCCGGCGCAGGGCCAGTGCCAGGTCGGCCAGTTCCGTGGCGCTGGCCGGCGGGGTGGCCGGTGTCGCGCTGCGGGTGAGGGTGCGAAAATCGGTGGTGCGCAGTTTCAGCGTCACCGTGCGCGGCACGCGACCCGGGCGGCGCTGGTGGGCGGCCCACGCCTTGTCCGCCAGTTCGCGGATGTGCGGTTCCAGCTGGTCCAGGGTCAGGTCGTGTTCGAAGGTGTCCTCGGAAGAAATCTGCACGTTGGGGCGGTGCACCTGCACGGGGCGTTCGTCGATGCCGCGCGCCAGCTCGTGCAGGCGCCGGCCCCAGCGTCCGAAGTGGCCCTCCAGATCGGTCAGGGGCAGTCGTCGCAGGTCGGCGACCGTGTGTACGCCGAGGGCGGCAAGTTTGCCTTGCATCACCCGACCCACACCCGGAATGCGTTTGACCTCCAATGCGGAAAGGAAAGCCCGCACCTGGCGCGGTGCGACCACCATCAGACCGTCCGGTTTGTTCCAGTCCGAGGCGACCTTGGCCAGGAACTTGTTGGGAGCCACGCCTGCCGACGCGGTCAGCCGTGTCGCTGCCAGTATGTCGGCGCGGATCGCTTGCGCGACGGCGGTGGCGGATGTCATCGGGGTATCGGTCACGTCGAGGTAGGCTTCATCCAGCGACAACGGCTCGACGCGTTCGCTGTAGCGCGCGAACACGGCGTGGATTTGCCGGGACACGGCGCGGTAGCGCGCGAAATCCGGCGCCACGAACACGCCGTCCGGACACAACCGTTCGGCGCGTCCGGCCGGCATCGCCGAGTGCACGCCGAAGCGGCGGGCTTCGTAGCTGGCCGCACACACCACCGAGCGTGGCCCGCGCCAGGCCACGATCACCGGGCGGCCGCGCAGGGACGGATCGTCACGTTGTTCCACCGACGCGTAGAATGCGTCCATGTCGACGTGGATGATCTTGCGTTGCACGTGCCGGGCCCGGATCGGGAAAACGGCTTCATTTTAGCCGGCCGGCACGGTTATAAAGGACCTGTCGTTCGTTCTCGGGATATCCATGACTTGTGTCGTATTCGGGGCCAGCGGTTTGATCGGCCGTTGTCTTTTGCCGTCCCTGGCGGTCGCGACCGGTGACGGGGAGGTGGTCGCGATCAGTCGCCATGCCCGTACCGGGGCCGGCGTGCGCTGGGTTGCCGGACGGCTTCCCGATCGCGTGCGTGGTCTGCCGCGGCGCGTGGACACGGTGATTTGCCTGGGGCCGCTGGACCATTTCAGTGCCTGGTTCGCGGCGGCACGGTTGCGCGGCGTATCGACGGTGGTGGCGATGTCCTCGATGAGTGCCGAGAGCAAACACGCTTCGCCGGTGGCGGCCGAACGGGATCTTTCCAGGCGTTTGCGGGCGGGCGAGCGGCGTCTGCAGGCGGCCTGCGAGGCGGCGGGGTGTCGATGTGTGATCCTGCGTGCCACGTTGATCTACGGCGGTCCCGAAGGCGGGCTGGAGCGGCTGGCCACCCGCGCGCGGCGCTGGCACGTGTTTCCCGTGCCACGCGGGTGCGGACTGCGCCAGCCGGTGCATGCCGCGGACCTGGCCCGGGCGGTATTGGCCGCGCTCGAGCGCCGCGAGGCGGCGGGAGTCATCGAGGCGGGAGGTGGAGAGCGTCTGGGCGTGGGCGAGATGTTCGCGCGTGCCGGCCGCGCGCTGGCGCCGCGGTTGCCACGTGTGCCGCTGCCCGGCGTCCTGTTGCGCGCATCGGCCCGGTTGTGGCGTCGTGACGTCGGCATCGCCGACCGGCTCGACGAAAACCTCGTGGCCGACAACGGGAAACTGGTAGGCTTGCTGGGTGTTCGTCCGCGCCGGTTTCTCCCGGGCGGTGGGGACAGGGGTGTTTCCTGATCGGTTTTATTACTCAATGCGGAAGGGGAGTCTCATGGATTTCAGTCAAATGGGCGCGCCGGGAATCATCGGCGGCATCATCGGCCTGATCATTGCGGTACTCATCGGTGGGTTGGTCCTCAGCGTGGTCAACCGGTTGATCAACGGCTTCTGGCCGTCATACGGGCGCAGCGTGGCAACCGTGCTGGTGACCGGGATCATTGCGGGAATCATCAACTTCATCGTGCTCAAGCTCATCGGCACGCAGGTGCCATGGCTTGCCACGGCGATCAGTCTGGTGGTGCAGATCGTGATCGGCGGGGCCATCATGAATGCCTTCGTGCGCCGCCCGGATGGTGCACCGCTGGGCTTCAAACGCGCGGCACTGGTATATCTGGTCCTGGCCATCCTCAGCTTGCTGTTCGGGATGGCCATGCAGCATGTGGTGGCATCGTTGCAGGGGCAGCTGCCTGCGCAGTGACTGGGGTGCGGATGCCGGAGGGCGACCAGCCTTCGGCATCCGGCCGATTCAATAGGCCACGCCCAGCCGCCGCATCACCTTGCCGGTCAACCAGGCGGGACCGATCAGCAGATACGCCAGGTCGGTGAGAAATGAGGGCCGCCGGCCCTCGATGGCATGGCCGACGAACTGCCCGATCCAGGCCACCACGAACAGGCTGATGGCCAGCCACATCAGGCCGGACGTGCCGAGCAGCCGATGCAGCCCGGCGGTGAGCAGGGCCAGGACGATGAACTGCAGCGCCATCGCCCAGCCCAGCCGACGCGACAGGCGTTGATAAAACAGGAATGCCAGGAACATCGCCAGCACCGCCCAGGAGCCCTGGTGCAGGGACTGCAGGGGTACCGGAATCAGCCACAGCAGGGCGATGACGCACCACAGGATGATCGGCACGCAAATCCAGTGGATGATGCGATTGGTCGGGTTCCGGTGGTCGCGGCTGTACGCGCCGAACCAGTCATTCACATTGCGCATGGTTAGTGCACCGTGGCTTTGGACAGCAGGTTGAGCACCAGCACGCCGGCGATGATCAACGCGATGCCGATGACGCCGGCAAGGTCCAGCGTCTGGCGATACAGCCAGATGCCCACCAGCGTGATCAATACCGTACCGGCGCCCGCCCACACGGCATAGGCCACGCCCACCGGCAGGTGCTTCAGCGTGGTGGAGAGAAAATAGAACGCCGTCGCGTAGCCCGCCACCACGATCACGCTTGGCCACAGGCGGCTGAATTCCTCGCTGGATTTCAGGGCCGTGGTGGCGACGACTTCGGCGATGATGGCCAGCGACAACGAGAGCCAGGCATTCATGATGATCTCCCGGGATGGGGCGGAGTACCGGTCAGCCGGACGTGGCGCCGGTCAGCTTGTGCAGGGCCTCGGCGTAGCGTGCCGCCGTGCCTTCGATGACCTCGCGGGGCAGGCGCGGGCCGGGGGCACGTTTGTTCCAGTCCAGCGTTTCCAGGTAGTCGCGCACGAACTGTTTGTCGAAACTGGGGGGGCTGATGCCGACGCGGTAGTCTTCGGCGGGCCAGAAACGGGACGAGTCGGGGGTCAGCATCTCGTCCATGACGTACAGCGTACCGTCCTCGTCGGTACCGAACTCCAGCTTGGTGTCGGCGATGAGGATGCCGCGCTCGGCGGCGCGCGCCGCCGCGAAACGGTAGATCGCCAGGGTGGCCTCGCGGACCTGTTCGGCCAGCTCGCCACCGATGGTCGCGACCATCCGGTCGAAGCCGATGTTCTCGTCGTGGTCACCGGCGGCGGCCTTGGTGGAGGGCGTGAAGATCGGTTCGGCCAGCTGTTCGGCTTGGCGCAGGCCGGAGGGCAGGGCGATGCCGCAAAGGCGGCCGCTGGCCTGGTAGTCCTTCCAGCCCGAACCGATGAGGTAGCCGCGTGCAATGGCCTCCACCGGAACCGGCTTCAGCCGTCGCGCCACCACCGAGCGTTCCGCGTACAGCGCCGTGTCCACGCCGTCGGGAAGCACTTCCGGCACCACGGTGCCGGTGAGATGGTTGGGCATGATGTGCGCCGTCTGCGCGAACCAGAAATTGGACATCCGGGTCAGCGTCTCGCCCTTGCCCGGGATCGGGTCGGGCAGGATCACGTCGAACGCGGACAGGCGGTCGGAAGCCACGATCAGCAAGCGCCCGTCGGCAAGGGTGAACACGTCGCGGACCTTGCCGCGGTAGCTGGCTTCCATGCCGGGCAGGTCGGCACGTTCGAGACGGGTGGTCACGGCAACTCCCAGGGTGAGGTCGGTGGGGCCGTCCATTGTACCCGTCCGGATGCCGCACCGGCAGGATCACGCTGCGGTCGCTGCTAGAATCGGCGTGTTTTCCGGTCCGGATCAATGATGAAAGTCCACCTGTTGCTGTCCGTCCTGCCAGCCTGCCTGCTGGCCGTGTCGGTGTCGGCCGCGGCATCGGAGCAGGCGCCGCCGCGTCCGCCGCGCCTGGGCCTGTGTGCGGCCTGCCATGGCGAGCATGGCGTGGCCGTGGTGCCGGGCGTGCCCAATCTGGCGGGGCAGCGGTTGGACTACCTGCGCGATGCGCTCACGCAATACCGCAACGGCAAACGCGACGTGGCGGCCATGCGCGCGGCGCTGGGGCCGCTGAGCGAGGCGCAGATCGAGCAGTTGGCGCGCTGGTACGCGGCGCAGCCGGCCGGTGGCCGTGCCGACACGGCCGGGGGAGCGCGCCCATGATGATGGCGATCATCGGCGCCGTCATCGGCTTCGTGCTGTTGCACAACCCCATCGGCGCCCTGGTGGGCGGCATCATCGGCTGGGTGTTTTCCTCGGCCCGGCCGCAGCGACGCACGCCGCCGGCCGGCGATTTCGTGGCGCCGCTGTTTGCCGTGCTGGGCGCCGTAGCCAAGGCTGACGGTCGGGTCAGCGAGTCGGAAATTGCCGTGGCCGAGCGCTTGATGTCGCGCATGGGCCTCAGCGCCGAGCAACGCAAGGTGGCCATCGAGGGCTTCAACCAGGGCAAGCAGCCGGGTTTCGACATCGAGACGGCGATGGCGCGCCTGCGGCAATGGACGGCGGGCCGGCGCGACCACGCCGTGACCATCGTCGACGTGGTCATGGAGACTGTGCTGGCCGAGGGACCCAGCGAGCCGAAGCTGCAGCTTTTGCGACGCCTGGCGCGCAATCTGCGCATCAGCGAGATGGAACTGATGGCGCTGATGGCCATGAAAGGATACGCGTGGGCACCGGGCGGCGCGCGCGCCGGGACCGGTCATGGCGGCCCTGGTTGGGGCGGTGGTGCCGGCTACACGCCACCGCGACGTGCCACCACGGGACCCGATCCCTACACCATCCTCGGGGTGGCGCGCGATGCCGACGAGCGCGCCGTCAAGCGGGCCTATCGCAAGCTCATTTCCGAACATCATCCCGATCGCCTCGGCGATCTGCCCGACGACCTGCGCCGGCGCGCCGAGCAGCGTGCCGGCGAAATCAACGCGGCCTACGAGCGCATCAAGGCCGAACGCGGCTTCAAGTGAGCGGACCGATACCGCCCGCCGTGCCCGATCGTCACCACCCGTTGCAACGGAGCCGTACACATGGCCAAGCAGTCTCCCGTCATCGCCCCTTCCATCCTTTCCGCCGATTTCGCGCGCCTGGGTGAGGACACCTCCGCCGTGCTGGCCGCCGGTGGCGACTGGGTGCACTTCGACGTGATGGACAACCATTACGTGCCCAATCTGACCATGGGTCCGATGGTGCTCAAGGCACTGCGCAAGTTCGGCATCGACGCGCCCATCGACGTGCATCTGATGATCGAGCCGGTGGACGCCATCGTGCCGGCCTTCGCCGAGGCCGGTGCCACGCTGATCAGTTTTCACCCCGAGGCCACCCGGCATGTCGACCGCACCATACAGCTGATCAGGTCGCATGGTTGCAAGGCCGGCCTGGTGTTCAATCCGGCCACGCCGCTGTCGTACCTGGAATACGAGTTGGACAATCTGGACCTGGTGCTGGTGATGTCGGTCAACCCCGGCTTCGGCGGGCAGAGCTTCATCCCCTCGGCGCTGGACAAACTGCGCCGCGCGCGCGAGATCATCGACGCCAGCGGCCGCGACGTGCGCCTCGAGGTCGACGGTGGCGTCAAGGCCGGCAACATCGGCCAGATCGCCGCCGCCGGTGCCGACACCTTCGTGGCCGGCTCGGCCATTTTCGGCGCCACCGACTACGCCACCGAGATCACGGCCATGCGCCGGGCCATCGCGCAGGCGCATGATGTACCCTGATACGGGGCAGGCGCGGAGGCGGACATGCGATGCGCATGGCGTGCATGCGTTGTGTTGGGGGCGACATGGCTGGCGGTATCCATGCCGTTACCGGCGGCTGCCGCGCCGGCCGCAGCCGGGCAGGCGCGGACGGCCGTCGATGATCCTCTGGATGGCGGCCGTTTCGAGTGCGACGAGACCTATTTCCGTTACCTGCCGGGTATGGTCGACTATTGCCTGGGCATCCGCGACTGGTCGCGCGGCAGCTACCGCAGCGGACTGCACCTGCTGAAACTGGCGGCCGGGTGGGGCAGCAAGGAAGCCCAGTATGCGCTGGGCATGATCTTTTTCCGCGGCGACCAGGTCAATCGCGACCGCGTGCGCGGCATCGCCTGGCTGCGACTGGCCGCCGAACGCCACGATCCTGAAACCGAGCGCGTCGTGCGTTCCATGATGGCGCTGGCCAACGACGCGGAGCGTCAACGTGCAGAGTGCATGTATCGCCAGATGCTCGAAAAATACGCTGATCGCGTTGCCGCAACGCGAGCCTGGAAGCGGTTCAAGCGCTGGAAGGCCTATCAGCGGCACGGGGAGATGAGCATCGTGCCCGCCTGTGTCATCCACGGTGGCGCGAACATGGACACCCTCGGCGCGACTTGCAGCGCGGCCGACAGCCGCTACAAGTCACGCCTGGAGTCGCTGCGCGATACCTATTTCAAAGGTTGGCGCGGTATCGTCGAGGTGGGGCCGCTGGAAGAGGTGGAGCCGGCGCCCGCGGGTACGATCGACTGAGCATGGCGGTTCCGGGCCGACCGCAGGCCGCACCGCACGGCGGCACGAAGGGCGGGCGAGGAAGGCACATATGTCGGGCGATCATTGTTTCGCGCGTGGCCCGGCTGCTATCTTCGCCGCTTTCCCCTGGCGCTTCGACAACGTGATCTCCCGCGACCAATTCGACCGTCTGGCCGCCGACGGTTACACGCGCATCCCGGTGGTGCGCGAAGTGCTGTCGGACCTGGACACACCGTTGTCCGTGTATCTGAAACTGGCCGACGGTCCCTACACCTTCCTGTTCGAGTCCGCCGACGGTGGCGAGGCGCGCGGGCGCTATTCCATCATCGGGCTGCCGGCGCGACGTGTCTTCAAGTGGCGCGGCAACACGCTGGACATCGAGGAGTACGGCGACATCGTGCACACGCGCCATGTCGACGACCCGCTGGCCGAGGTGGAGGTGCTGCGGCGCCAGTACGAGGTGCCGCAGCTGCCGGATCTGCCGGCCTTCACCGGCGGCCTGGTCGGCTATTTCGGGTTCGAATCGATCGGCTGGATCGAGCCGCGCCTGGCGCAATGGGACCGTCCCGACGAGATCGGCACCCCCGATGCGCTGCTGATGCTGGCCGAGGAAGTGGCGGTGTTCGACAACCTCAAGGGCCGGTTGTACCTCATCGTGCATGCCGACCCGGCCGAGCCGCAGGCGTGGACACGCGCTTGTCGGCGCCTGGACGAGCTGGCCTTCCGTCTGCGCCACGCCGGCGCCGCCTATCCCGAAACCCTGCATCCGGAGCCGCTGGACGAGAGTGATTTCAAATCCTCCTTCACGCGGCCCGAGTTCGAGGCCATGGTCGAGCGGGCCAAGGAATACATCCGCGCCGGTGACATTTTTCAGGTGGTGCCGTCGCAGCGCCTGTTGGTGCCGTTCCATGCGCGCCCGGTGGACGTGTACCGCGCGCTGCGTTCGCTCAATCCCTCGCCGTACATGTATTTCGTGGATCTCGGCGACACCCAGATCGTGGGCTCGTCGCCGGAGATTCTGGCCCGGCTGAAGGACGGCGAGGTGGTGGTGCGTCCGCTGGCCGGCACACGCAAGCGCGGTGCCACCGAGGCCGAGGACCGGGCACTGGAGGCGGAGCTGCTGGCCGACCCCAAGGAGCGCGCCGAGCACGTGATGCTGATCGATCTCGGCCGCAACGATGTCGGCCGCGTCAGCGAGACCGGCAGCGTGGAAGTACGCGAGTCGTTCGTGGTCGAGCGCTATTCGCACGTGATGCACCTGGTCTCGGAAGTGCGCGGCAAGGTGCGTCCGGGTCTCGACTACATGGACGTGCTCAAGGCGACGTTCCCGGCCGGCACCCTGTCCGGCGCACCCAAGGTGCGTGCGCTGGAGATCATCCAGGAGCTGGAGCCGCACAAGCGCAACATCTACGCCGGCGCGATCGGCTGGATCGGCTGGTGGGGCGACGC
>CAZMKO010000022.1:0-29436 GCA_964566965.1 uncultured Rhodanobacteraceae bacterium | reverse complement strand
GCCGCGATCCGATCTTGCGGCAAGACACGTCATTCCCGCGTTGCCGGTCGCGCCTCCCAGCGCTCCTACCGTGGCCCTGATGAACATCCCGGTTTTTCGAGGTGCCTTGCGGGACAGAGGCGTTTTCGATGGGGTCTCATTTCACACCGGACACCGCGACAGGCCGTCGCGGTGCGGGGATCAGAATGGCAGGGTCAGATCCGGCTCAAGGGCCAGCAGTTGTTCCCGGAAGCGCTGTTTGATGCGCTCCAGGGCCTCCTCGCTGTCGGCGTCGAAGCGCAGTACCAGCACCGGAGTGGTGTTGGAGGCGCGCACCAGGCCCCAGCCGTCGGGCCAGTCGGCGCGCACACCGTCGATGGTGGTCAGGCGTGCGTCGCCGAAGTCGGCCTGCTTCTGGAAGCGCTGGATGAAGGCGTGGTTGGCGCCTTCCTCGCGCATGTCGATCTTCAGCTCGGGCGTGGATATGCCCTTGGGCAGGGTGTCGATGATCGCGTCGGGCTGACGCCCGTCCAGATCGCCGGCCAGGATCTCCAACAGGCGCGTGGCCGAATACAGGCCGTCGTCAAAGCCGTACCAGCGCTCGCGGAAGAAGAAATGCCCGCTCATCTCGCCGGCCAGGGCGGCGCCGGTCTCGCGCATCTTGGCCTTGATCAGCGAGTGGCCGGTGCGCCACATCAACGGGCTGCCGCCGGCCCGCAGCACTTCGGGGCCGAGATGGCCGGTGCATTTGACGTCGTAGATGATGGTGGCGCCGGGGTCGCGCGCGAGCACGTCGCGCGCGAACAACACCAGCAAGCGGTCGGGGAAGACCACTTCGCCGGCACGGGTGACCACGCCCAGACGGTCGCCATCGCCGTCGAAGGCCACGCCGATGTCGGCGCCGTGATCGACGATGGCCTGCTTGAGGTCTTCCAGGTTGTGCGGGTCGGATGGATCCGGGTGGTGATTGGGGAAATGGCCGTCGACCTCGCAATACAGCGGCACCACCTCGCAGCCGATGGCCTCCAGCAGGCGCGGCGCGATGGCGCCGGCGATGCCGTTGCCGGCATCGGCGACCACCTTGAGCGGGCGTTCGGCCTGGACATCGGAGCTGACGCGCTCAATGTAGTCCTCGACGATGTCGGCCTGACGGTAGCCGCCGTCGCCGCCGTCGGCCAGCCGGCCGTCGCGGATGCGCTCGTAGAGGCCGGTGATGGCCTCGCCCGACAGCGTGTCGCCGCCAATGACGATCTTGAAGCCGTTGTAATCCGGCGGGTTGTGGCTGCCGGTGACGGCCACGCCACTGCCGCAGTTGAAATGGAAGGCGGCGAAATAGACCAGCGGGGTCGGCACGGCGCCGACATCGATCACGTCGATGCCGGCCGCGCGCAAGCCGTCGGACAGGGCGCCGGCCAGTTCCGGGCCGGACAGGCGCCCGTCGCGGCCGACCACGATCTCGGTCAGGCCCTTGTCACGCATCTCGCTGCCAATGGCCCGGCCCAGCACGCGCGCGACGTCGGCGCTGAGCTGGCCGCCGACGACACCGCGGATGTCATAGGCCCGGAAGATGTTGGGATCGACCTCGACCGCTGCCCTGGGGGTCGGGGCGGCGGCGGCGGGCGTCTTGGCGGGGGTGGGGGCGGACTCGGACAACAGGGGCTCCTCTTCGCTGTGGGCAGGACCGGAACGCAAGCGTATCCGCAACAGTAACGCAGCGCCGATTAACGCCAGCAGTGCCAGCGCCGCGGCCAGCATCCAGTATCGCGGCAGCAGCACCGGCGTGGCCGGCAATTCCACCCCGACCCACAGCTCGCTGCCGGCCACGGCCGCGGCGGGAGGCGCATCGGCCGCGCGGCCGCCACCCCGGCCATGGCCGACCAGCACCAACGCGCCGCGTCCGGGATCCAGTTGCAGCGTGAGCCGGCCGGCGCCGGGATCGACCGCATCCAGCGCCTTGACGACGGCGGTCGCCGGCCAGTCCATCCAGACGTAGGCGAGTACCGTCGTGTCGGCATCTTCCACGGCGCGCGCCAGGCTCAGGCGGTGGGTACCACCGTCGCGCGTCACGCCGACCGGCGGCGTGACGTCGGCGCTCTGCGCCTGCATCAGCTGGGCAGCCCGCGCGTAGCCGAACTTGCCGTAATCGGCATCCAGCACCTCGTCCAGGCCAGGGCTGAAAAACGCCACCGTGTGCATGTCCGGCAGCAGCTCGCGCGCGCGGGCCGACGCGGCCTGGCGGCCCGCCTCGCCGTCGCGGGCCAATGCGCGGTGCAGGGTGGCGTCGGCCAGAGCCCGGTCGATGCGTGAGCGTTGCCCGCGCAGGGTGCCGGCGATCTCGCCGGCGGCGCGTTTCTGCGCCGCCAGCACGCTGGCACGGGCCTGGTCCTCACCGGCGATCACCCACGCCTGCCAGGCACAGAAACATGCCGCGGCCAGCAACAGCGTGGCAGCGGCCAACGGCAGCCATCGCGTCAGCCACTCGGCACGCCATGGCGGCATGCGCCCGAACCGACGCGTATCCGCCTCCCCCTGCCGGTCTGCCATCACTCCACTCCGGTTGATCCGAACCCACCCTCGCCGCGCGTGCTGGGCGCGAACGTGTCCACGCGCTGCATGCGCGCATGGCCCACGGGCACCAGCAGCAATTGTGCTACACGATCGCCGGGCGCGATGGTGAATGGTTCACTGCTCCGGTTCCAGCACGAGATCATCAGCGGCCCCTGGTAGTCGGCATCGATCAGGCCGACCAGGTTGCCCAGCACCAGACCGTGCTTGTGGCCCAGGCCCGAGCGCGGCAGGATCAACGCACACCAGGCCGGGTCGCCGATGTGGATGGCGATGCCGCTGGGCACCAGCGCGCTTTCACCGGGCGCCAGCGTCAGTGGCGCCTCGACCGCCGCACGCAGGTCCATGCCCGCGCTGCCGTCGGTGGCCGGCGCGGGCAGCGGAATGCTCCGGCCCAGGCGCGGGTCGAGCACACGGTAGGCGATGTCGACCGGGTTCATGCCATGTCTCCGCGGGCGGCCCGGTAGCGCTCGCCGATACAGGCGACGAGCTGGCGCGCCAGGTCCTCCTTGTCGGTGCGCGCGAAGATCTTCTCGCCGCCGGGCCAGTACACGGTCAGTGCGTTGTCGGCGCACTCGAAACCGAGGCCTTCACCGACCTGGTTGGCGGCGATCATGTCCAGCTTTTTGCGCTCCAGCTTGTCGCGCGCGTAGGCCGCCACGTCGTGGGTCTCGGCCGCGAAGCCGACCACGAACGGGGGCCGGGGCAGGGCGGTCACGGCCATCAGGATGTCGGGATTTTCCTGCAGCTCCAGGGTGAATCCGTCACGGCCACGCTGTTTCTTGATTTTGCGTTCGGCGCTTTCGCGGGGCCGATAGTCGCCGACCGCGGCGGCGCCGATGTAGATGTCGCAATCTTCGACGACGGCCATGACCGCCGCATGCATCTCGCGCGCCCGGCGCACGTCGACCCGTTCGGCCACGCCGGCGGGCGTGTCCAGATGCACCGGTCCGGCCACCAGCGTGACCCGGGCCCCGGCGGCCACGGCGGCCGCGGCCACGGCAAAACCCATGCGTCCGGAACTGCGGTTGCCGATGAAACGCACCGGGTCGATGTCCTCGTGCGTGGGCCCCGCGCTGACCAGCACGGCGGTGCCGGCCAACGGGCCGTCCGCTGCCGACCCGACCTGCAACGCCGCCACAATGGCCTCCGGCTCCAGCATGCGGCCGGGCCCGGACTCGCCCTCGGCCAGCGGCCCGTCGGCGGGGCCCAGCACACGCGCGCCACGCTGGCGCAGCAGCGCCACATTGGCCGCGGTGGCCGGATGCTGCCACATGCGGTGATTCATGGCCGGTGCCAGTACCAGCGGCGCGGTGGTGGCCAGGCACAACGTTGCCAGCAGATCGTCGGCGCGGCCGTGCGCCAGCCGCGCCAGCAGGTCGGCCGAGGCCGGTGCCAGCACGATCAGATCGGCCCAACGCGCCAGCTCGATGTGGCCCATGCCCATCGCCGCCTCGGCGTCCCACAGGCTGCTGTGCACCGGATGCCCGGACAGCGCCTGGAACGTCGCCGCGCCCACGAAACGGGTGGCGTTGGCGGTCATCACCACGCGGACCTCGGCACCGGCGTCACGCAATCGTCGGACCAGCGTGCAGGCCTTGTAGGCGGCGATGCCCGCCGATACCCCGACGAGGACGTGGCGTTGCTGCAGACTCATGTGGGCAGACCCTGACCGTGGAACGGGTGTCTAGCTTACCGGAATCATGGCCGCGCGCCGCTGGCGCGGGCCGTGCGACCCACACATGCTGGACTTCCCTCCGGCATCCGCACCGCCCATGAGCATCCAGCACTGGCCTGCCACTGAACGCCCCCGCGAGAAACTGCTGGCCCGCGGCAGCGACGCGCTGTCCGACGCCGAACTGCTGGCGGTGCTGCTGGGCAGCGGCACCCGCGGCAAGGACGCGGTGGCCCTCGGCCGCGAACTGCTGGGCCGGGCTGGCGGGGTCGCCGCGTTGCTGGGCAGGCGGCAGCTGCCGCGTGTCGGCGGCCTGGGTCCGGCCAAACGCGCACGTCTGGCGGCCGCGCTGGAGCTGGCGCGACGCGCCCTGGGCGAAGAACTGGTCCACGGCCCGGCCCTGTCCAACCCGGACGACAGCGGCGCGTTCCTGCGCGCGCGCCTGCGCCATCTGCCCTACGAAGTGTTCGCCTGCCTGTACCTGGACAACCGCCATCGCGTGCTGGCGTTCGAAGAACTGTTCCGCGGCACCATCGACGGCGCCAGCGTGCCGCCGCGCGAGGTCGTGCGCGCCTGCCTGGAGCACAACGCCGCGGCGGTGATCTTCGCCCACAACCATCCGTCCGGCGTCGCCGAGCCCAGCCGCGCCGATCGGGACATCACCCGGACCCTGCGCGAAGCACTGCAACTGGTCGGCGTGCGCGTGCTGGACCATCTGGTGGTGGGCTCCGGCGCACCGGTGTCGATGGCCGCGCGGGGCCTTGTCTGAGAGCGTGTGAAAAAATCGCCCGCCTGCTGCGAGTGCCGCTGGACAGGATCATGTCAACCAAGTTATGCACACGAGCGGTTCGGGCTCACTTGCAGCCCCTTATTGGACAAAGTTGACAAGCAGTAAATGTATTCTATTGAATATCAACATTTTTTTGGTACATTTTGCCCGTAATGACACGACCAGACGCGATTCGCCCACGCATCGCCTCGCCTTGCCCACAGAGTTATCCACAAGCTTGTCCACTCCCGTGGATGGCGCATGCCTGCTAGCATTGCCGGTTCCATGACTTGATCCCCGCACACGTGAAACAGTCGCTGCACACCCTGGTGCTCTCGGCTTTCGATGCCTTGCGCCAAACCGAAGACCTCCCCGCCGATCTGGCCGTTCCCGATTTCGTGATCGAACGCACGCGTTCGCGCGAGCACGGTGATTTTGCCTGCAACCTGGCCATGTTGCTGGCGCGCGCCGCGCGCCGCAATCCACGTGAACTGGCCACCCGCCTGGTCGCCGCGCTGCCCGCGAGCCCGCTGGTCGACAAGGTCGAGGTGGCCGGACCCGGTTTCATCAACTTTTTCCTGCGTACCGAGGCCTGGCACGGGGAAGTACGGCACATCCTGGAGCAGGGAGACGCGTACGGGCGCAACCGTGCCGGCGACGGCCGCACGGTGGGTATCGAGTTCGTCTCGGCCAACCCCACCGGGCCGCTGCATGTCGGCCACGGCCGGGCCGCCGTCATCGGCGATTGCCTGGCGCGGCTGCTGGACGCCTCGGGCTGGGACGTCAAGCGCGAGTTCTACTACAACGACGCGGGCGTGCAGATCGCCAACCTGGCCATTTCGGTGCAGGCGCGCGCGCGCGGCATCACGCCGGAGAACGACGCCTGGCCGGAAGGCGGTTATCGCGGCGACTACATCGCCGAAGTGGCGCGGGCGTTCCTGGACGGCGCCAGCGTCGAGGCCGACGACCGCCAGGTCACCGCCACCGGCGACATCGAGGACCTGGATTCCATCCGCGCCTTCGCGGTGGCCTGGTTGCGTCGCGAACAGGACGTGGACCTGAAGGCCTTCGGCGTCGGTTTCGACGTGTATTTCCTGGAATCGTCGCTGTACGCCGACGACAAGGTGGAGGAAACCGTGCGCGAGCTGACCGCGCACGGCCACACCTACGAAAAGGACGGCGCCCTGTGGCTGCGCAGCACCGATTTCGGTGACGACAAGGACCGCGTGATGCGCAAGTCCGACGGCAGCTACACCTATTTCGTGCCGGACGTGGCCTACCACCTCAGCAAGTGGCAGCGCGGCTATCAGCGCGCCATCACCGAACTGGGCGCCGACCACCACGGCTCGCTGGCCCGCGTGAAGGCCGGTCTGCAGGCACTCGACTGCGGCATTCCCGGGGGCTGGCCCGAATACGTGCTGCACCAGATGGTGACGGTGATGAAGGGCGGCGAGGAAGTGAAGATCTCCAAGCGCGCCGGCAGCTACGTCACCCTGCGCGACCTCATCGACGAAGTCGGCCGCGACGCCACACGCTACTTCCTGATCGCGCGCAAGGCCGATTCGCAACTCACCTTCGACATCGACCTGGCGCGTTCGCAGTCCAACGACAACCCCGTGTACTACATCCAGTACGCTCACGCCCGTATCTGCAGCGCGCTGCGCCAATGCGCGGAAAAGGGCCTGGACTTCGACGCCGCACAGGGCCAGGCCGAGTTGGCGCGGCTGTCCGCCGCCCACGAACTGGCGCTGATGATCGAGCTGTCGCGTTATCCCGAGATCGTGGAAGCGGCCGCGCAGGGCCTGGAGCCGCACCTGCTGGCGACCTGGCTGCGCGACCTCGCCCAGGCTTTCCACGCCTACTACAACTCCGAGCAATTCCTGGTCGACGACGCCCCCCTGCGCAACGCGCGCCTGGCCCTGGTGGCCGCGACGCGCCAGGTGTTGAACAATGGGCTCGGACTGCTGGGGTTGTCGGCCCCGGAACGCATGTAATCAAAGAGGCTGCATATGGCACGCAAAGGCAAAGGCAAAGGCAGGCAGGCAGTACGCAGCGGCGGACTGCCGGCATGGCTGCTGGTCCTGGTCGGCATCATCATCGGCGCCATCGGCATGGGCCTGATCAACCGCACGGGCCACATGCCCATTTCACGCAGCGATACGCCACACCCGGCGCCGCCGACAAGCCAGGCCGGCGACGAGGCCGGCATCGCCGCCGACGGCAAGCGTGACAAGCCGCGCTACGACTTCTATTCGGTGCTTCCGGAGAAGGAAGTGGTCATCCCGGACGCGCAGATCAACGCCCAGGCCAAGGCCGAGCAGGCTGCGCCGCCCGCCCCCGACAACGCCGATGCCGATACCGACAACTCCGCAGCCGCCGACAACGATGGCGCCGAGCGCACCGCCAGCACCCCGGCCGGCAAGAAATCCAGCTACCTGCTGCAGATCGGCTCGTTCCCCAAAACCAGCGACGCCGAGGCATTGAAGGCCAAGCTGGCCCTGCAGGGTTTCCGCGCCGACATCCAGCCGGTGACCATCAACGGCGAAACCTGGAACCGCGTGCGCCTGGGGCCCTTCGGCAGCGCCAGCGAACTGGAGGCGGCCAAGAACAAGCTCGACGCGGCCGGCATCCACGCCATCGCCCTCAAGGAACAGTGAGCCGCCCGCCGGAGTCCCGTATCGTGTCCGACCCAACCGTCCTCGTCACCGGCGCCACCGCCGGCTTCGGCGCGGCCATCGCCGAAACCTTCGTCAACGGCGGCTGGCGCGTGATCGCCTGCGGCCGCCGCCATGAACGCCTGCAGACCCTGGCCGACCGCCTGGGCCGCGACCGCCTGCATCCGCTGTCGTTCGACATGCGCGACACGCAGGCCATGCAGGCGGCACTGGACACGCTTCCGGACACCTTTTCGGCCATCGACCTGCTGGTCAACAATGCCGGCCTGGCCCTGGGCACCGCGCCGGCCCCGCAGGCCGACCTCGACCAATGGCGGCAAATGATCGACACCAACGTCACCGCCCTGGTCACGCTGACCCACAAGCTGCTGCCGGGCCTGGTCGCGCGCCGCGGCGGCATCGTCAACATCAGCTCCATCTCGGGTACCTGGCCCTATCGCGGCGGCAACGTATATGGCGCCACCAAGGCGTTCGTCACCCAGTTCTCGCAAAACCTGCGCACCGACCTGCACGGCAGCGGCGTGCGCGTGACCAACATCGAGCCGGGCATGGCCGAAACCGAATTCACCCTGGTTCGCACCGGCGGCGACCAGTCCGCCTCCGATGCGCTGTACGCCGGCACCCGCCCGATCACCGCCACCGACATCGCCAACACGGTGTGGTGGGTGGCCAACCTGCCGCCGCACCTCAACATCAACCGCCTCGAGGTGATGCCGGTGAACCAGTCGGTGGCCGGATTGCAGGTGCATCGCGAGGGGTGATTTTTGCCGCTTGTGCGGGGTTTTCGGGTGTTGTTGGTGGGGTGCATGGGGGCTGCGGTATTGGATGGAGGTTTGCCGCCTGCGGCGGTATCGCACCCTGCGGGCCTGATCCTCCACGCTCCACCGCCTGCCGAGGGGCCCGGGCGCCAGCACCAACATCCAGTTTGAACTGCCGTGAACGCGCGAGAACCGAGCTTCCCGGTTCGATCGCGGGTGAGGAGACGGCGGGATAACCCAAGTCATCCGGCAAGCATTGATCGCGGCCATGGGCCGCTCCCACAAAACGGAAACGCGACGATGGCGTGATGTGGGATTGTTCGCGAAAGCGGCAGCGCGACAGCGCTGCTTCCCCTCCCCTCAGGCAGCGGCGGACGGGTGGAGGAAAAGGCCCGTCTGGAAAACCCCGGAGCCAGGGGGCGCACCCGAAGGGCGCGTCTGCGGGGTGCCCTTTCTTTTGGTTCGTTTTCTTTGGGCACGCAAAGAAAATGAACGAGCGCCCGCAGGGCGCGACACCGCCGCCAGGCGGAAAATCAACCAACCAACCGCCAAGCCCCATGGCCGCAGGCCACCCCGCAAACCAAGACAGGGCGCCATGCGAGCGCGCCCGCTATCCCTCCCGTTGCAGATAGGTGTAGGCCGTCAACCCGGCCTCCAGCTCCGCCTGCAGTGCGGTTGAGTCCTCCTCCGTCACACCGGCATCCGCCAATCTGTCGGCGTAGCTGCGGCGCATGGCGTCGAGGTCGTAACCGACGTAGTCGAGCATGAGATCGGCGGTGTCGCCGCGGCGCGACTGCTCCAGACGCCAGCCGTCGCCGGACAGGCGCACGTTCACGGCATCGGTGTCGCCGAACAGGTTGTGGATGTCGCCCAGCGTCTCCTGATAGGCGCCGACCAGGAAGATGCCGAGACGATAAGGTTCACCGGCGCGCGGCGCGTGCAGGGGCAGGCTGACATCCAGGCCCTCGGGGCCGACGTACTGGTCGATGCGGCCGTCCGAATCACAGGTCATGTCCACCAGCACGCCGCGGCGTGCGGGGGCTTCATTCAGGCGTGCGATGGGCATGATGGGGAACACCTGGTCGATGGCCCACACGTCGGGCACCGATTCGAACACCGAGAAATTGCCGAAGTACTTGTCCACCAGCTTGGCGTCCAGCTCGTCCAGCACCTGGCGGTTGGCGCGCTCGGCGGGATTCATGCGCCGGCGCACGCGGTTGGCGATGGCGTAGTAGAGGTCGTCCAGGCGCGCGCGCTGATCCAGGCCCAGTTGGCCCAACGCGTACAGGGTCTGGCCTTCGGCGAGGTGGAAGCGCGCCTCCTGGTAGAGCTCGCGCAGGGGACGCTCGTCCAGCGCCTCGTACACCTCGCGCAGATGGCGCAGCACCGCCGGATCGTCCTCGCACGGCGCGGGCACGTCGCCGTCGGGCACGGCCTCGACTTCGCTGACATCCACCACCAGCACCGCGTGGTGCGCGGTCATGGCGCGGCCCGCCTCGGTGATCAGGTCGGGCATCGGTACATCGTTTTCGCGGCAGGCCTCGGCCAGTGGCTGCACGATGGCGGCCGCGTACTGGGCCATGGAGTAGTTGATGGAATTGAAACTGCGCGAACGCGTGCCTTCGTAGTCCACGCCCAGGCCGCCGCCAGTGTCCAGGGTATCCAACGGCAGGCCCAGCTTGCGCAACTCGATGTAGTGGCGCACCGCCTCGCGCATGCCCGAGGCGATATCGCGTACGTTGGAAATCTGCGAACCCATGTGGAAATGCAGCAGGGTCATGCTGGCGATCAGCCCGCTCTCGCGCAGGCGCGCGGCCAGGGCCAGTACTTGCCGCGGGCTGAGCCCGAATTTGCCCTTGTCACCGCCGGTGTTCTGCCACTTGCCGGCGCCAATGGAAGCCAGACGCACGCGAACGCCCAGCCGTGGCGCGATGCCCAACGCGCGTGATTCGGCGATCACGTGCTCCAGCTCGGACGGTTTCTCGATCACGATCACCACGTCCAGACCCAGTCGGCGGCCGATCAGCGCCAGGCGGATGTACTGGCGGTCCTTGTAGCCGTTGCAGATGACCCGGCTGCCGGGCGCGGCCAGGGCCAGCACCGCCATCAACTCGGGCTTGGAGCCCGCCTCCAGCCCGAATCCGGCGCGCGCGCCACCACCGGCGCCACGTCCCACGCGAGCCAGTTCGCCGGCCACGCCGCGCTGCTGGTTCACCTTGATGGGGAACACCGCGGTGTAGTGGCCGCTGTAATCATGGGCCTCGATGGCCGCGGCAAAGGCGGCCTGCATGCGCGCCAGGCGGTCGCCAAGGATGTCCGGAAAACGCACCAGCAGCGGCAGGCGCAGGCCGTCGGCACGCGCCGCCTCGATGATGGCCGGCAGCGACAGGCCGGGGCCGCCGGCGCCGCGCGGCTGGACGCACAGGTCGCCGTCGGCGGCGATGTCGATGTAGCCGTCGCCCCAATTCGCCACCGCATAGGTATGGCGGGCACGGTCGATGTCCCAGGAGGAAGTCGTCATGACGCATCCTTCGTTGTGATGCAGGGGGACGTCGCAGCGGCGAACCTTGACGCGATGCACCCCGGCGCCGGAAGCCTCGAGCCACGCTCTTGCACGCCGCGGGGCGGCCGGGGTTGTCGCGGTCCATTGTAATGCACGGGCTTGGCGCACATGCTGTGGCAAGCGGCTACAATGCCCTTTTGACCGTCATCTCCACGGAATACGTCCATGTCCGAGTCCAACTGGTTCACCGAGGCCCACCAGGCATCCGGGTCTTCGATCGGCTTTCGCACCGAAAAACGGCTGCATTCGGAGAAGACCGACTACCAGACGATCGAGATCCACCAGACCACCGACTGGGGCAACCTGATGGTGATCGACGGCTGCGTGATGCTGACGACCCGCGACAACTTCCTGTATCACGAGATGATGACGCACCCGGCGCTGTTCACGCACGCGCGCGCCAAGCGCGTGGTCATCATCGGCGGCGGCGACTGCGGCACGCTGCGCGAAGTGTTGCGCCACGACGAGGTCGAGCACGTCACCCAGGTGGAGATCGACGAACGCGTGACGCGCTTGGCCGAGGAATATTTCCCGGAGCTGTGCGAAGCCAACGACGACCCGCGCGCGGAACTGCTGTTCATCGACGGCATCAAGTACATGGCCGACCTGGAGCCGGACAGCGTGGATCTGGTGATCGTCGATTCCACCGACCCGGTCGGCCCGGCCGAGGGACTGTTCAACGCCAGCTTCTATACCAGCTGCCACAAGGCGTTGCGTCACGGCGGCATCCTGGTGCAACAGTCCGAGTCGCCGCTGGCGCACCTGGAGCTGATCAAGTCCATGCGCGCGGCGATGCGCACCTCCGGCTTCCAGGCCGTGCGCACGCTGCCGTTTCCGCAACCGTGCTACCCGACCGGATGGTGGAGCTGCACCATGGCCCGCAAGGGCGGCGACCTGACCGATTTTCGCGAACGTGGCGCCGCCACCAAGAGCTTCGCCACGCGCTACTACAACGTGGACACGCACAAGGGCGCGCTGGCGCTGCCCGAGTTCATGCGCGACGCGCTGGAGTGATCAGAACAGGCGCTGGCGCGCCCGCGGCAAACACACCAGCGCCAGCGTCGCCAGCGGCCCGAACGGCAGCGACAGCAAAAACCACGGCCAGCCGCGGCGCAGCTTGGCCTGGGCCAGGCCGGTGTTGAGCAGCGCCAGCGTAATCCATCCGACGACGACCGCCACATTGGCGGGAGACATGGTCATGATCGATTGCACGGCGAAATACTCCACGAACGGCGGGACGGCAGGCCGGTCATCCGCCTCGGACGCCCCCGCCGACTGGCTGGCAGTGTAACAAGTTCGCCGCGCACGTCCGTCGGTTGCCGTGTGCGTGCGTCAGCGCATCTTCACCCGCAGACGCTATGCTTGGGCGTTCGAGTGCCCAATGGAGTAGCGCCATGCGCCGCCTTTCCGTCATTGCCCTGCTGGCCGTCCTGACCGGCATGGCGGCCCTGCCCGTACCGGGCGTCGCGGCCAAACCGGCCGCCGACAAGGCCGGTTCGGCCATGGTCCGTTTCCAGCGCGACCTGGTAAACGTACTGATCCTGCGCAGCGAGGCCGAACCGTTGCTGGGCGCGGCAATGCTCTCGCGCACCCTGCCCGACGTACCCGACTACGCCAATTTCCACAGCCTGGTCACGCGGGCCGCCAAGACCGACGACGCCGGCCCGGGCGTACGCTGGGCACAGCTCCTCGATTGCGACGCCGAGGCCGGCGCCTGCCCCAACACCGACGCGTTGGAGGCACTGGAAAAACAGGCACCGGACAACGCCGCGGTGTGGCTCATGGTGTTGGGCGAAGCGGCCCGCCAGCACGACGACGAGGGCTCGCGCGCGGCCCTGGCCAAGGCCGCCGCCGCCAGCCAGTTCGACGACTACGACGGTACCAGCCTGAAGGCCCTGACCCGGGCCGCCGCGACCCTGCCGCCACCGAAGGCGCTGTACAGCGGCAAAGGTGCCGCCAGCAGCGCCGCCGGGGTGCGTGCCCTGCTGGTATTCGGGCTGGGCAGCTTCCAGCCGCTGCCTGGTTTCCAGGCCACCGCCGCGCTGTGCAAGCGCCACGACGATGACAAGAAGGTCCGCGCGCACTGCCTGAAGCTGGCCGACACGCTGGTCTGGGGCAGCTCGCCACTGGCCCGCTCGCTGGGGCTGCACCTGATATCGACGCTCTCCGACGACGACGACGCACGCGACAAGGCCGACGCGGCACGGCGCGACCTCACCTGGCAGGTGCAGAACTTCGGCCGCCTGACCCTGGCCAGCCAGCGCGACGAGAAGGTGGCACGCGACCTGCTGAAACTCGCCGGCAATGGCGGCACCCGCATGAGCCTGATCCTCGCCGCGTTGCGTGCCGAAGGCATCCCGCGCCAGGCACCGGCGGACTGGCAACCGCACGCGGCGGCTTCGGCACCCGACGCGGACCACCCGGACACCGATTGACGCCCCGCGGCCGATGATTGGCGTCCGGGCGGCGGGCCTGTAGTCTTGACCGGGTATCCCGCGCCATGCCGAGGACACCCCATGCGAGAACTGCTGATCCTGCGCCACGCCGAAGCCGAACCGACCGGTCCCGCCGGCGGCGATCTGGAGCGTCCCCTGAGTGCCCACGGCGAGGCCCAGGCCGATGCCATCGGCCAGTGGTTGCGTGAGCACGATGTGCTGCCGGACAGCATTGTGTGTTCGCCGGCACGGCGCACCCGCGCGACGCTGGAGCGCGTGGCCGCGGCGTGGACGCCGACGCGCCTTCGCACCGACTACATCGACGCCATCTACGAGGCCACGCCGGGCCAACTGCTGGCGGTGCTCGACAGCCTGGACACCGATGCCGGGCGGGTCCTGCTGGTCGGCCACAATCCGGGCCTGGAGCGGCTGCTGGCCCTGCTGTGCGAAGGCCGCTCCAACGCGTTTCGCGGCATGCCCGCGGCCGCCCTGGCCCGGGTCCAGCTGCACGGGCCGCTGGAGCCGGGGTGTGGCCAGCTGCTGTTTTTCCACACGTCCTGACGGCCACCCCGGCCGCGCGGCCGGATGAGCCGCGCACGACACCGGCGCAGCCGATATCATGGCCGGCATGCCTGTGTCCCGTTCCTCCCTGGTGCGGGTGTTGTGGATGGCGGCGACGTTGCTCGCCCTGTCCGGCTGCACCCTGTCACAACAACGCATCCGCAAGGCCGAAGCGGTGGTCGCCGAGACCCGCCCGACGGCGGCCATCACGTGCACACACGCGGAGCCTTGCGCCATCGACTCGCCGTTGCTGGCACAGGGGCACGAAGCCATGGCCGCGTCCACGCCGACGCACCCCGTGCACTACGTGACGTTGCTGGACCATGGCGAAAACGCGCTGGCGGCACGCATCAGCCTGATCCACGCCGCGCGCAAGTCGATCGATCTGCAGACCTACATCTGGAGCCGCGACGACGCCGGCGAACTGATGCTCGACGCGCTGGTCGACGCGGCCCGGCGCGGGGTCCGGGTACGCGTGCTGGCCGACCAGCTGTTCTCGTTTTCCAGCGTGGAGGAGCTGGCCACGCTGGCGCGCAGCAGCCCGAACTTCGCGCTACGCCTGTACAACCCCACCTTCAACAAGTCGCAGACCTCGGCGCTGGAATTTGGCGCCGGCATCGTGTGCTGCTTCACGCGGTTCAACCAGCGCATGCACAACAAGCTGTTGCTGGTCGACGACAGCGTCGGTATCACCGGCGGACGCAACTACGAGGACCGCTACTTCGGCTGGGACCCCGGCTTCGACTACCGCGACCGCGACGTGCTCGTCGCCGGACCGGCGGCCCGGGACATGGCCGCCACCTTCGAGTTGTTCTGGGACCACCGTCGCAGCCGGCGCCTGGTGGCACTGCGCGATGTCAACCGGCGCATCCTGGCCGACGGCCCGGACGCACCGACATGGACCGCGCCCACCTACGAGCGCCCCGGTCGCGTGCGCCGCCTGGAACGGCATGCCGACGATCCCGACTGGCTGCGCCGACACATCCTTTCGCACAGCCTGCGCGTAGGCAAGGTGGACTACTTTTCCGACCTGCCGGCCAAGACCGCACGCCCCAGGCGCCGGCAGGCGCACGAGTTCACCCTGCACATCATGCGCATGGTGGCCGGTGCCGAACACCAGATCGTGCTGCAGACCCCCTACCTGGTGCTGAGCGACCGCGCGCGCGGCATCTTCAAACTGCTGCACCAGCGTGCGCACCCACCGCGGGTGATCGTGTCGACCAATTCGCTGGCGTCGACGGATGCGTTCTTTTCCTACGCGATGTCCTACAAGCACAAAAAGCGCTACCTGACCGACTACGGTTTCGAGATCTACGAACTCAAACCGCACCCGGCGGACGCGGCGGTCTCCATCGCGCCACCGTTCCTGGCCGAGGACGACGGCCCGCGCGAACGCCACCCGGACGTGCTGGCGCCGCACGACACGCATGGCACACACGGACGGCACCACGTCGACAACTACAAGCTGCGGCGCGGACCGCGCGCCAAACCGGCGCCGCTGACCGACCGCGGCGTGCGCATCGGCCTGCACGCCAAATCCATCGTGGTCGACGACCGTTTCGCGATGGTCGGAACGCACAATTTCGACCCGCGCTCGGACCACTACAACACCGAGTCCGGGATCATCGTCTACGACCACGACTTCGCCACCGCGCTGCGCCAGGAAATCCTGCGCGACACCCAGCCCAAGAACGCCTGGACCATCGCACCGCGACGCCGGAACATTCCCATCATCAGCGACATCAGCCAGGCCATCGGCGCCATTTCCGAACGTCTTCCGTGGTTCGACCTGTGGCCGTTCCGCTACGCCACCAGCTACGACCTCGAGCCGGGCTGCACACCGCTGGCGCCGGCCTCGCCGGACTTCTACCGGTGTTATCGCGCGGTGGGGGATTTTCCGGGCGTGGACCTCCCTTTCAAGACCATCTACACACGGCTGGTCACGGGCTTCGGATTCGGCCTGGACGGCGTGCTCTGACGCCGGCACACAGGCTCTCAGGGATCACCGACGCGAAAACGCACGGGATAGTCGAAATGCATCGGACGATGCCCGGCCGGCGGCTCGAAACGCCAGCGGCGCATGGTCCGGCGTGCGGAATCGTCGAGCAACGGATGGCCACTGGATTCGGCCACGTCGACCGCCGTCACGTGGCCGGCGCCATCGACGCCGACACGCAGAATCACCACGCCGCCCGCCTGCTTGCGCAACGCGGCCATGGGGTAGGGCGGGGAGGGCGCGTCCAGCGGCGCGGGGGCCGCGGCGGCCTGGACCGGTGCAGGCGAAGGGGCCGATGGCGTGGCGCGGACGCGCCGGTGCGGGGCGGGCGGCGGCGGCGCTTTGGCATCGCGCGCGCCGCGCGCGATCACGGCCGCTTCGGTGGCCCGGTCATGCATGCGCGGCCAGGCGCTCATCCACAGCGCCATCACGGTGGCGCCGGCCAGGACCACGACACAAACCGATACCGTCACACGCAGACGTGGCATGACCGGCGGCGCTCAGGGGCGTTCCAGGATGGCGGTCACGCCCATGCCGCCGGCCGTGCAGATGGAAATCAGGCCACGCCCGGAACCCTTCTGCTGCAACAGCTTGGACAAGGTCGCGACCAGCCGCGCACCGGTGGCGGCGAACGGGTGGCCGGCCGCCAGGCTGGAGCCGTTGACGTTGATCCGGGCCGGATCGATCGCCCCCAGCGGCGCGTCCCGGCCCAACCGCTCGCGGCAATAGTCGGCCGATTCCCACGCACGCAAGGTGCACAGCACCTGGGCCGCGAACGCCTCGTGGATTTCGTAGAAGTCGAAATCCTGCAGGGTCAGTCCGGCCTCGTCCAGCATGCGCGGCACGGCGATGGTCGGCGCCATCAGCAGGCCCTCGCCGTGCACGAAGTCGACCGCGGCCACACGCGCATGGGTGAGCCAGGCCAACACCGGCAGGTCGTGCTTTTCGGCCCACGCCTCGCTGGCCAGCAACACGCAGGCCGCGCCGTCGGACAGGGCCGAGGAGTTGCCCGCCGTCAGCGTGCCCTTGCCGGAATGCTTGTCGAAGGCCGGCTTCAGCGCGGCCAGTTTCTCCAGCGTGGTGTCGGCACGCAGCACGTTGTCGCGCGCCACGTTGCGGAACGGCACCACCAGATCGTCGAAAAACCCCGCATCCCAGGCCGCCGCCAGTTTCTGGTGGCTGGCCAGCGCGAACGCGTCCTGCTCCTCGCGACCGATGTGCCACTGTTGTGCCATCAACTCGCAATGGTCGCCCATGGACTTGCCGGTCCGCGGTTCGGCCACGCCGGGCACCGCGGGCTTCAGTTCACGCAGGGAAAAACCGCGTGTCAGCGCCTTGATGCGCCCGCCCATGCCGCGCGCGCGGCTTGCTTCCAGCAGGCGCTTGCGCAGGCGCCGGCTGTAGGTGATCGGCACGTCGCTGGTGGTGTCGCTGCCGCCGGCGATGCCGGCCTCGATCTGGCCGGTGGCGATCTTGTTGGCGATGAGGATGGCGTTGTCCAGCGAGGTGCCGCAGGCGCGCGCGGTGGTGATGCCGGGCGTGGTCGGGCTGAGGCCGGAACTGAGCAACGCCTCGCGCGCCAGGTTCCAGTCCGAGACCTGCTTGATCACCGCACCCATTGCCACTTCGCCCAGTTCAAGCCCGTGCAGGCGGTAGCGTTCCACCAGCGACCCCAGCACTTTCACCGACATGCCGAAATTGCCGACATCGGCATAGGCGGTGTTGTGCCTGCAGAACGGGATGCGGGTGCCGCCGATGACCGCCACGCGCCTGGACTGTGTTTCCATCGTTGCCGACAACCTCTTTGACTGACGTGTCTGGATGATGCGGGAGCGGCGCTGAACGCGGGTTCCACCGGAACACCGGCCGCCGACGACACGCCGGCCATCCAACGCGGGGATTCAGCCACAAGGCTACCTCGCCATGCCGCGCGAAGAAAGGGAGCCGGCCCGGTTGGCGCCTGACCGCGATCAATCGACATCCGTGGCGCTTTGCTAGAATCGGCCTGTTTTGTTCAGGATGTGGTGCATGCAGCCCGATGATGTGGTGAGTTGTCCCGGTGTGCTGGCCCTGGAGCTGGCGCCGGGCGCGCAGCCGGAACGGCTGTCGCTGGAACGCGACGAGGCCGAAACCCTGGCCGGATTCATGGCCGAGGATCTCGGCAAGCTGCTGCCCGGCATCGAGGAAGGCAAACTGGTGGTCGCCGGCGCGCACTTCGACAGCACCGAACTGTTGCGTCCGGGCTTTCCCGTGTTCACCACGCTGGACGGCCTCGCCGCGCGCCTGGACGGCGGCGTGCTGGCCTTCGGCAGCCGCGACGGACACATGCCCGCCAAACCGCTGGTGCCGGATCCGCGGCTGGCCGGCGGCGCGCTGCGCCTGGTGCCGTGGACGGTGATGGTCAATCCGCAACTGGCCGAAACCCTGGGACCGGCGATGGAAGTGGAACTGGTCGGACGCGGGGAAGCCGGCACGCAGACCGCCGACTTCCTGATGCGCCGCTTCGGCGTGCGCCTGGAACACGCACGCTACTTCAGCCGGCACGACCTGCTGGCGCTGGTCTGCGTGCACTACGAACACGTCAACCTGGCCTCGCTGTGGCAGTTGATCGAGGCGGCCTTGCTGGACCCGGACGGCGACGACGAACACGTGATGGGGGCACGCGGTCTGTCCTGGCACATGCGTGACGGCCGGGCCGTGGCCCAAACGCCGGGACAATGGCTGGCCGCGCAATCCGGCAAGCCCGATGGCGAGCGCGCCCACGACCTGGCCGGTGTCGTGTTTGAATTGCGCCAGTACGTGGCCCTGCTCGGCGCCCACACCATCCCGGTCGGATTCGACACCGGCACCTGGGATGCGGACGCGGCCTGCGTCACCGAAACACGGGCCGACGCCGACCCGTCGATGGGACCGGTAAAGCTGTACGCGCACGAGGCACCCGGCCTGGGCGTGATCGCGCTCAGCCGTGCCCAACACCACGGCGATGCCGTGCACATGCTGTCGCACACCTGGTTGCTGTCATCGAACCTGGAACACGTACGCCGCCATCTGGCCGACACCTTCGGCGGCCCCGCCGAGATGGAGCGCCTTGGCCGGGTGTCCCTGGACGCCGCCGGGCATCTGATGGTGCCGGCCGGCTCCACGCCCTGAGGTGACGGTCGATCGCGGCCATGGGCCGCTCCCACAGGTTGATTCTTGTATCCGGTTTTTCGAGGCCCCCACAGGGGGTACCGCGGCGCTCAGGACAACATCTGCTCGTACATGTGATAACGGCAGCGCTGCATGCCCAGGCTTTGATAGGTCTGCTGCGCACGGGTGTTTTCCTGCTCCACGTAAAGACGCAGGCCGACCGCGCCGGCGGCACGCGCACGGCGTTCGATGTCGACGTACATGGCGCGGAACACGCCCTGGCGGCGGGCCGCGGGTATCACGTAGACGCTCTGGATCCACCAGAACGGCCCGTTGCGCCAATCGCTCCACTCATAGGTGACCAGCAGGCAGGCGACCCGCTCGTCGCCACGCTCGGCGATCAGGTAGAAACCACGCCCGGGGTCGTCAAACACGCCGCGTACCCCGGCATGCACCGTCGCACGATCCAGCGGCTTGTCCTCGGTTTCGCTGGCCATGGCCTGGTTGCCATCGACCAGGAATGACACGTCCTTCCGCGTACCCGGACGCAATCCCAACGGGGCGATATCGTTCATGGTTTGTCCTTGCCGCGACGCCTGGCGCGAGGGTGGGCATCATCATAGACCCGCGCCAGATGCTGGAAGTCCAGATGCGTGTAGATCTGCGTGGTGCCGATGTCGGCATGGCCCAGCAACTCCTGCACGGCCCGCAGGTCGCCGGACGATTCGAGCAGGTGGCTGGCGAAGCTGTGCCGCAGCAGGTGCGGATGCACGTTGCGCCCGATGCCCTGGCGCAGCGCCAGCTGTTTCATGCGTTTTTGCACCGCGCGCGCGCCCAGCGCGTGGCCGCGGCGACCGACGAACACCGGTGCCTCCGGGCGGTCGTCGGCGCTGTCAGCCAGGGCGCGCAACGCCGCCACCGCGTGGCGGCCGACCGGCAGCAGTCGCGTCTTGGCACCCTTGCCCAGCACCCGCACCATGCCCTCGTCGAGATCCAGATCCCGCCAGTGCAGGCCGACCAGCTCGGACAGGCGCAGGCCGGAAGAATAGAACAGTTCCAGCATGGCGCGGTCGCGCACGCCCAGGGCGTCGCCGTCGGCGGAAACCTCCACCAGCGCCGTGGCCTCGTCGGCATCCAGCACCTGCGGCAGCTTGCGCGCCACCTTGGGCCCACGCACGCCGGCCGCCGGATCATGGGCGATGCGACCTTCGGCAACCAGCCAGGCGAACAGGCCGCGGCACGACGACAGCATCCGGCGCAGGCTGGACGGGGCCAGGCCGCCGCGGTGGCTGGCGGCCACGAAACCACGCATGTGCTCGGGCGTGAGCTGCGCGAACGAGGTCAGACCACGACCCTGCATCCATCCGGTCAGCCGGGTCAGGTCGCGCCGGTAGGCGGCCAGGGTGTGGGGCGACGGCGCGCGCTCGGCCGCCAGACGCTGCAGCCATTGCTCGACGGTGGCGGCGGGGTCCACGCCTCAGCCCCCGCGGTGGGATTCCAGGCCGGTGGCCACGGCCTCGCCGATGAGCTTCAGGAACACGCCACCCATGCCCGGATGAAAGCGGTTGGCATCATGGCTTCCGATGGCCATCAGGCCCGCCCCGCCCAGGCGCAGCAGGGCGGCCGACTGCACCGTGGGTGCCAGGTCGCCGAACATCTGCTCCAGCATCGGCGCCGGCAAGCGGCCGACCTGCGGCTCCTCGCGGGTCATGAATTCGGCGAAGGCGGCCGGCAACGCCGCCGGCCCGGCCGGCTGCACCTGCAGCCAGTCGGCCTCGGGCAGTCCGGGCGCCGGGCGGTACAGGAGGATGCGCACCAGGTCGGTGGAAAAATCCTCGGTGAGGCCGGCCACCACGCTGCGCAGCAAGGCCGCGGCGCTGTCGGCGCGCATCAGGCTGATGTTGAAGGCGTGCACGCGCAACATACGCTGCTCGTTGTCGCCGGCCACGCGAAGCAACTCGGACAGGCGTGCTTCCAGCTCGTGGTTCTTGCGTCGCAACACGTCCAGCTGGTAGCTGGCCAGCGAGGCCACCGGCCCGCTTTCGTGCGGAATCTCCAGTTCCCCCGCCAGGTCCGGGTAGTCTTTGAGGAAATGCGGATGCCGGCGCAGCCAGGCGGCCACATCCGGGGCGTTCAGTTCGTCCGCGAGGCTTGTCTCGCCCATGTCGTGCTCCGTGAATTCAGGCGTGTCCGTCGGGCCACTCGCCCTCGAACACAAAGGCGGCCGGCCCGGTCATCCACAGCGGATGGCCCGGACCCGGCCAATGTATGGACAGGGTACCGCCCGGCAACGTGACGGCGACGTCGGCATCCACGCGACCGGCACGGCGCAGCACCGCCATGGCCGCGCAGGCCCCGGTGCCGCAGGCGCGGGTCCAGCCGCTGCCGCGCTCGTGCACACGCAGGTCCACGGCATCGCGCGCCCGCACCTGCACGAAGCCTGCGTTGCAGCCGGACGCGAATCGCGGGTGCTCGGTCAGGGCCGGTCCGAGGGCTTCCACGGCGGCGTCATACAACTCCGCGACCTCGACCACGGCATGCGGGTTGCCCATCGACACCGCACCGATGGCCAGGCTGTGACCGTCGACGTCGATGGCATGGCTGTCGGCGGCCTGCGCCGCGTCGAACGGGATGGCCGCCGGCTCGAAATCCGGCTCGCCCATCTCCACGGCCACCGTCAATGGATCACGCAAGCACACACCGACCACGCCGGAGGGGCTTTCCAGACGCACCGTCCGACCCGGCGCCAGGGCGCCGTCACGATGCAACCAGGCCGCCACGCAACGCACGCCGTTGCCGCACTGGCCGACCGGCTCGCCGTCGGCGTTCCAGATGCCGTAACGGCAGGCGTGCGCCGGGTCGCGGGCCGTGCCCACCGTCAACAGCTGATCGAAACCGATGCCGCGATGGCGGTCGGCCATGGCACGGATGTGGTCACGCCCGGCGGCGAACGGCTGCCGGCGTTCGTCGAGCACGACGAAATCGTTGCCCAGACCGTGCATCTTGGTGAAGCGCCGGCTCATGCCCCGTCCGTGCCACCGTCGTCATCGGTGCCGGCCGGTGACGCGCTGCTGGCGCTGGCGGCCGGCGCCTGCTCCTGCGGGCCGGCGGCGCCCTGTGCCGGAGCCCGCACCAGCGGCCCCTTGTTGCCGCAGGCGGCAAGCAGCATCAGTGCGGCCGAGAAGGCCAACGCGATGAAAATCCGGCGCATGTCTGGCATCCGTGGGAAGTCCCCGGAAGTATAGGCGATGGCGTCACGCCGTTCGAACACCGCTGGCACGCCGACGCGGACCGCCACGACGGCGCAACCACGCGGCCAGCCAGCGCAGCGGCAGGCCCGGCTCCAGGGCCAGCCGCATCAGCAACGGCGACACCAGAAGCCACAGGGCCGGCGCCCAGCCCAGCAGCGGGGTCCAGGCACGCAGCGGAGTGACGAGCAGCAGCAGCGAGCCGGCGCCCAGCCAGCCCATGAGCAGACGTTTGAGTGATCGTGTGGACATGGCGAAACCCTCCTTTTGTGCCAGCATGCCCCGTTGCCATCTCAGATCCTGCGATGGCCGGCGACACGATGCCGACTACAATCGGATCTGCCGATCATCCCTCCCGACAGGAACCGCCTGCATGACCGTCGATACCGCCCACTTTGCCGTTTTCGGCCACCCCATCGCCCACACGCTGTCGCCGGCGATCCACGCGATGTTCGCGCGTCAGCAGGGCCTGGACATCACTTACCAGGCCATCGATGCCGCGCCGGAAGCCTTCGCGCAAGCGGTGCAGGCCTTCTTCGACGGCGGCGGCCGCGGTGCCAACGTCACCCTGCCGCACAAGCGCGCCGCGTTCGAGCTGGCCGATCGCCATAGCCGTGCCGCGACCCGCGTCGGCACCGCCAACGTGCTGACGCCGGACGACGGCGGCGGCCTGGCCGCCCACAACACCGACGGCGACGGCATGGTGCGCGACCTGACCGAACGCCACCAGGTCGACCTGCGCGGCCACGAAGCACTGCTGCTGGGCGCCGGCGGCGCCGCCCACGGCGTGGCCTGGGCCCTGCTGGATGCGGGCGTGCAACGCCTGACCATCGTCAATCGCACGCCGGAAGCCGCCACCGCGCTGGCCGACCGGATGGGCGAGCCGGCACGCGCGCGCAGTCGCTACTGGAAGGACCTGGACAGCATCGGCAGCTTCGATCTGATCATCAACGCCACCTCCGCCGGGGTGCGCGGCGACACGCTGTCACTTCCGTTCAGCCTCGCCGGCGCGCGCGCGCTGTGCTACGACTTGTCCTACGGTGCCGCCGCCACCGGCTTTCTGGCCTGGGCCCACGCGGCCGGAGCACGCTATGCGTTCGACGGCCTGGGCATGCTGGTGGAAACCGCCGCCGACGCCTTCGAGCTGTGGCACGGAAAACGTCCCGACACCGATCCGGTGTATCGCACGTTGCGCGCCGAGCAGGAATGAGCGGGCGGTGGACGGGCGATGCCCCGTCGCGGCGGCAGCCGCTCCCGTGAAAACACGGTTGTTCGGGATTCCCCTCGGCGCGATGGCGTTCACGCCGTTCCGGACCCCTCACGCATCGGCCAGGTAGCGATCCTTGAGGCGCACATAGTTGGCGGCCGAGTAGTCCAGTTGCGCCATGGTGTCCGCATCCAGCTTGCGTACGCAGCGGGCCGGATTGCCCACCCACAACTCGCCCGCGCCGACGACCTTGCCGGAGGTGACCAGCGCGCCGGCACCGATGATGGCATGCGGACCAATCTCGGCGTCATCGAGGATGGTGGCGTGCATGCCGATCAGGCAGGCGTCATGCACCGTGCACGCATGCACGATGGCGCCATGGCCGATGGTGACGTCGGCGCCGATCAGGCAGGCCCGGCCACCGGGCGTGTACGGCCCGTCATGGGTGACATGCACCACGGCACCGTCCTGGATGTTGCTGCGCGCGCCGACGCGGATGCGCTCGACATCGCCGCGCAATACCGCGCCGGGCCATACCGACACGTCATCGTCCAGATGCACGTCGCCGATCACCACTGCGGACGGATCCACCCATACCCGTCGCCCCAGTTGCGGCGTCACGCCGCCGAATGTCCGGATCGTGTTCATGACGCCATTGTAGAAGGTGCGGATGGCGGCCACAGGCCGGCGTCGAGCTGGCGCCGGGCGTGTCGGTATCCCGCCTCGATGGCGCGCTCGAAGGCCTGCCACTCCAGCAGACCGATGTCGGCGACGTCCGGCGCCAGGAGCATGTCGGCCAGTTCGCGACGGCGCACGCTGGCCCGTTCGGTGTTGACCATGCCGGCACGCAACAGCAACGGCAACACGCCGGGACGGGCACCGCGCAGCGACTGCGCCAGCACCCGCCACCATGGCGGCAACTGGTACTCTTCCAGGCGCGTCGCCAACGCATCGTCGGCGCTGATGTCGCAGGCGATGACGTGGCCCAGGCCCTGGTCGCGCATGAGGTCGGTGGGCAGGTTGTTGATGACCGCGCCGTCCACATGCACCTGACCCCGATGCAGCACCGGCGGCAGAATGCCGGGGATCGCGCTGGAGGCCCGCAGCCAGTACCACAGCCGTCCGGCACGGCGTACATCGGCGCGCCCGCTGCTGAGGTTGGACACCACGCAGAAATAGGCCAGCGGCATGTCCTCGATGGCGACCTCGCCGAACGCCTCGCGCAGCAGTCGCACCGTCCGCCGGCCGCGACTCATCGCCACCAGCGGCACGGTGCGGTCGGCCAGCGGCCGGCCCTCCACGAAAGCATGGCGGTAGGCCTGTCGCATCCGCGTGTCGTCCCACTCCAGGGCCACACCGGCACCGATGATGGCGCCGATGCTGGTGCCGCCGACCGCATCCACGGCGATGCCGGCCTCGCGCAACGCGCGCACCACCCCGATGGCCGCGAACCCGCGCGCTCCGCCCCCGGAAAATACCAGTCCGGTACTGGTGCGGGTCAGCAGGCGCGCCAGGCGCTCCAGGTCGTCGCGGCGCCGGGTGCCGCGCACATGATGGGGCCGCAGCGGACGCGCGAACACCCCCATCCAGCGCCGCGCGGCGCCGGCGATGATGCCGTCGGGATGTTGCAACAGCAGGTAGCGCGGCCGCTCCCAGGCGGCATGCCGGTCCAATTGCGCGTGATCGGGCCACGGCGCCTCCCGGCGTCCGGCATTGACCACCAGCAGCAACGCGTCGGCCTGGCGCCGACACAGTTCGCGCCAGGCCGGGTCGGTGCCATCGTCGACGTACAGCACGAAGCGCACCTCGTGCTCGCGCTCGGCGAACCAGGTGGAATCCTTGTCGCCGCCCAGCGCGGCATCCACCAGCAGGCAATCGCCGTGCCCGCGCAAGGCGTCGCGCAACTGTGCCGCCAGGCGGCCGACCTCGACATGGCGATCGAAGGGCAGCACGGCGAAGGTGCGCGGCAATACCCGTGGCGGGTGTGCCTGTTCCGCCACCAGCCGTTCCAGCGCCAGGCGTGCCGCGCCCAGGGTCGCGTCGGGGTGGCGCCGCGCCAGCACCTCGAAGCCCTCGCGCGGCAGACGCAGCAGTTCCGAATCGCGCAGCGCGCGCAGGTCGAAGGCGCGCGGCTGGCGCGTCAACAGCCCGAATGCGCCGATGGTCTCACCGCTGGCGACCATGCCGACCAGCTGCGGCGCGCCGCCGGCCTCGGGCGTGCGGAACATGCCGAGGCTGCCGGAACGCAGCACGTACAACGCGTCGGCCGCCTCGCCGCGCGCGAACAACAGCTGCCCGCCCGGCACCGACATCGGTGCCAGCTCGCGGGCCACCTCGACACGCTCGGCCTCGCCCAGCGCACCGAACACCAGGTTGCGGCGCAACAGGTTCGCGGTATCCAGCTTCGCGGATGTCATGACGTCCTCCACGGTCGCATCGGAAGCACCCCGGACCGCCCCATCATATCCCTTGATTTGCGGGGCCGGCGGCACCACGCTTGCAGGTCGTCACCTACCGAGACATGCCATGTCCGCCGACAACCCGCTGCTGGCCGATACCGGTCTTCCGGCTTTTTCCCGTATCCGCCCGGAACATGTGGGGCCGGCCATCGATGCCATCCTGGCCGATTACCGCCACGCCGTGGAGGCCATCACCGCGGCCGGCACCACGCCGGATTTCGAGCACGTGATGCTGGCCCAGGAGCGCCTGGAAAAGCGCCTGACCAACGCGTTCGCGCCGGTCGGGCACCTGCATTCGGTGGCCGACACCCCGGCGCTGCGCACGGCCTACACGGCGGCATTGGAAAAGATCACCGCGTTCTCCAGCGAACTGGGGCAGAACCGGGCCCTGTACGAGGCGGTGAACACGGTGGCCGAGCGTGCGGGGGCCGATCTGCCGCGCGCGCAACGGGCGGCACTGGAACACGCCCTGCGCGATTTCCGGCTGTCCGGCGTGGCGCTGGCCGAACCGGCACGCGGCCGCTTTCGCGAGATCGCCACCGAACTGTCCCGACTGGGTACCGATTTCGCCAATGCCGTGCTCGACGCCACCGACGCCTGGCAGCATCACGTGACCGACGAGCGTGAGCTGGCCGGCATTCCCGAGTCCGGCCGCGCGACATTGCGCCAATATGCCAGCGACCAGAACCTCGGCGGCTTCCTGGTCACCCTGCAACAACCCTCGGTGCAGGCGGTGATGACCTATGCCGACGACCGCAAGCTGCGCGAAAAGGTCTACTGGGCCTACCAGACCCGGGCCTCCGACCAGGGCCCCGATGCCGGCCGACACGACAACAGCGCGCGCATCGAGACACTGCTGGCGCTGCGCCACGAGGCGGCCCGGCTGCTGGGTTTCGACAACGCCGCCGAGGAATCACTGGCCACCAAGATGGCCGATTCGCCGCTGACGGTGATGGAATTCCTGCAGGACCTGGCGCGGCGCGCGCGCCCGGTGGCACAACGCGAGATGGACGAACTGCGCCGTTTCGCCCGGGACCGGCTGGACCTGGACGACCTGGAAGCCTGGGACGTGGCATGGGCGTCGGAAAAGCTTCGCCACGAACGCCATGCGCTGGACGAGGAACAACTGAAACCGTACTTCGCCGCGCCCGCCGTCATCGACGGCCTGTTCGCACTGGCCGGCAAGTTGTACGGCATCCGCCTGGCACGCCGCGACGATGTCGACACCTGGCATCCGGACGTGCGCTACTACGAGGTGCGCGACGCGCATGACCGCCCCTTCGCCGGGCTGTACATGGACATCTACGCACGCAAGGGCAAGCGTGGTGGCGCCTGGATGGATGTGTGCCGGGCCCGCTTCCGCGACGGCGACCAGCTGCAGCAGCCGGTCGCGTTCCTGACCTGCAACTTCGCACCGCCGACCGCGGACACCCCGGCACTGATCAGCCACGACGACGTGCTGACGCTGTTCCATGAATTCGGCCACTGCCTGCACCACCTGCTGACCGAGGTGGATCTTCCGTCCGTGGGCGGCATCGACGGCGTGGAATGGGACGCGGTGGAGCTGCCCAGCCAGTTCATGGAAAATTTCGGCTGGGACCGCGCCACGCTGGACCTGTTCGCGCGCCACTACCAGACCGGCGAGCGATTGCCCGAGGCGTTGTACCGGCGCATGCTGGACGCGCGCCATTTCCATGCCGGCATGTTCCTGGTGCGGCAACTGGAATTCGCCCTGTTCGATTTCCGCCTGCACCTGGAATACGAACCGGCCCGGGGCGCCCGCGCGATGGACGTGCTGGAGTCGGTCCGCGAGGACGTGTCGGTGTTGCACCCGCCGGCATGGCAACGCTTTCCGCACGCCTTCACGCACATTTTCGCCGGCGGGTACGCCGCCGGCTATTACAGCTACCTGTGGGCCGAAGTGCTGTCGGCCGATGCCTTCGGCCGCTTCGAGGCGGCCGGGGTGATCGACCGCGCGACCGGCGAAGCATTCCGCCACGACATCCTTTCACGCGGCGCCACCCGGCCGGCGCTGGACAACTTCATCGCCTTCCGCGGCCGCGAACCGGATGCCGCGGCGCTGCTGAAGAGCTACGGCCTCGACGTCGACTGAGTGCGCGCCCGCAGCACCGACCGGCGCGCGATCAGGACATGCTCAGCGCGCGCTGGATGCGGCGTCGGCAGGCAGGCGCGTGCGCAGCAATGCGTCTACCGACTGCTGCCATTCGGGTGAGCCCGGCTTGGATTGTGGCGCCTCCTGGCCGAGCTTCTGCTGCACCGCGCGGTTCCATTCCTCGGAGCCCGGGTCCGGACCATGTCCCTGACCGTCGCTGATGCCAAGGTTCTTGTCGACCCAGGCATACCAGGCCGCCGAACCCAGCGTGGCATCGGCCGGCGCGGCGCGCGGCACCGGCGCGGACACGGCCGAGACCGGGTTGTCGCCGGGGGCCGGGGGCGACGAACACGCACCGAGCAGCGCGATGGCGAGAACGGGAAACATGTGATGGATACGCATGACAGGAGCTCCCGTGGAAATGAATGGGGTTAGCGTAACCGGTCGCAGCCCGACGGGGAATAAACGCGACCGCGGCGGGCCTTGGCCAAGCGGCCGGCCCACCCGAACCATCGGCGTTGAAACCCCTCCGACAGCGGCCTTGATGAAAACCCGGGTATTTCGAGGTTCCCTACAGGGCACCTCGAAAAACGCCCGATCGTGTGTAGGAGCGGCGGAAGCCGCGATCAATCTGGCCGCAGGACACGCCATTTTCCCGCGTTGCCGGTCGCGCCTTCCAGCGCTCCTACCGTGGCCTTGATGAAAAACCATGCTTTTTTGTGGGAGCGGCTTCAGCCGCGATGGCCGATACCCTTGTTCCCGCCTCAACGCCGGCCGGCCACTTCGTCGACATGCCGGAGCAGGTCGGCCGGGTCCTCGTAGACGCGGAAAGCCCCGGCCTGCTGCAGCTCCTCGGCACCGTAGCCGCCGGACAGCAGGCCCACGCCGAGGGTGCGGGCGCGCTGCGCGGCCAGCATGTCCCAGATGCTGTCGCCGATCACCAATGCGTGGTCGATGTCCACGCCCAGCCGTTCCGCGGCGGCCAGGAACAGGTCCGGATCGGGTTTGGCATAACGCACCTGGTCGCGCGTCACCACCGGCACGCGCTCCGGATCGACGCCCAGGGCCTTGAGATTGTGCGCCGCCGTTTCCATGCGTCCACTGGTGGCCACGGCCCAGGGCAGGTCCTGCGCAGTGAGGTATTTCAGCAATTCGCGCGCCCCCGGCAGCGGCCGGATGCCGGGAGCCAGCCGGCCGTAGGCGGCGGCATGGTGTTCGCGCAGGCGCTTGACCCGTTCGTCGGTGATGTCCAGCCCGGTTTCGCGCAGCAGGATGTTGGTGAACAGGCCGCCGCTCATGCCGAT
>CAZMKO010000021.1:0-31779 GCA_964566965.1 uncultured Rhodanobacteraceae bacterium | reverse complement strand
CGTCGCAAGGTCGAGCCTCGCGGTTTGGGTGTGGCGCGCTGGAAGGCGCGACCGGCGATGCGGGGCCCTACAAACGTCCGTCGACCCGGTCGGCCGGCAGGACGGATTTGATGTCGTAGATGACGGTGCGTTCGCCGGCCAGGGCGCATACGTCCTGACCACCGTCGCGAGCGAATTGTTCATGCCCGACGGCGACCACCACCGCGTCCCAGAGGCCGGCTTGCGGCCATTCCGGCAGCAAATCCACGCCGTAGGCCGCATGGGCCTCGGCGGTGTCGGCCCAGGGGTCGTGGATGTCGACGCGCGCGCCGAAACCTTCCAGCTCCCGCACCAGGTCAATCACGCGGGTGTTGCGCAGGTCCGGACAGTTCTCCTTGAAGGTAAAACCCAGCACCAGCACGCGACTGTCCTTGACGGCATGGCCGCGGCCGATCATCAGCTTCACCACTTCGCTGGCCACATGCTGGCCCATGGCGTCGTTGATGCGCCGGCAGGCCAGCAGGATGTCGGGGAAATAGCCCATCACCTGCGCCTTCTGGATCAGGTAGTACGGATCCACGCCGATGCAGTGTCCGCCCACCAGGCCGGGCCGGAACGGCAGAAAATTCCACTTCGTGCCGGCCGCCTCCAGGACCTCGCCGGTGTCGATGCCGAGGCGATGAAAAATCAGGGCAAACTCGTTGACCAGGGCAATATTGGCATCGCGCTGGGTATTCTCGATGACCTTGGCCGCCTCGGCCACCTTGATGCCCGACACCTTGTGCGTGCCGGCGGTGATGATGTCACGGTAAAGCGCGTCCACGAAGTCGGCCGTCGCCGGCGTGGAACCGGAGGTGATTTTCGGAATATCGGCCAGGCGGCGCTGGCGATCACCCGGGTTGATGCGCTCGGGGCTGTAACCGACCGTGAATTCCGTGTTGAAAACCAACCCCGAGGCCCGTTCCAGTTCGGGCACGCATACCTCTTCGGTGGCGCCGGGATACACGGTGGACTCGTAGATCACCACGTCCCCGGACTTGAGCACGCTGCCGATGGCCCGGCTGGCCTGGATCAGCGGCGTGAAGTCCGGGCGCTTGTGGGCGTCGATGGGGGTGGGCACGGTAATGATGAACACCGTGCAGCCGGCCAGATCCTCCAGTCGGTCGGAAAAACGCAAACGCGTGGCCGTCGCCAATTCCGCCGATGAGGTCTCGCGGGTATGGTCGCGCCCGTCACGCAACGCCGCAATGCGCGACGCATCGATGTCATAGCCGACCACATCGCGCACACGCCCGAACGCCACCGCCAGCGGCAGGCCGACATAGCCCAGCCCCACCAATGCCATTTTCGCCTCGCCCACCGTCTGCATGTCGTCTTCCGTATTTGCGGAGAGCCCATTCTACGCATCGCGGCCCATGGCCGCGCTCAGAACGGCCAGACCTGCGGAATGATCAGCAGCACCACCGCACCGACCAGAATCGACAGCGGGGTGCCCACACGCACGTAATCGGTGAAGCGGTAACCGCCGGGGCCATAGACCATCATGTTGGTCTGGTAGCCGATGGGCGTAATGAAGCTGGCCGAGGCTCCCATCATCACGCCAATAATGAACGGCATGACACTGACCCCCAGTTGCTGCGCGGCGGCCAGGCCAATCGGGAACATCAGCACCGCCGCGGCGTTGTTGGTCAAAAGCTCGGTGAATATCACCGTCAGCGCATACACCAACACCAGGGTCCAGAACGCATCGCCCGCCCCGGCATGCATCAGCAATCCGGCCACGGCACTGGCCACGCCGGTGGTGGACAACGCCGCGCCGATGGCGAACGCGCAGGCGATGGCCACGATGAGGCGAAAATCCACCGCCCGGCGCGCCTCGCGCAAGCTGATGCAGCGGCTGGCCAGCACGCCGGCGCCGGCCAGCAGCGCGGAAAGGAAAATGTCCACGTGAAGCACGGCATTGGCGAAAATCATCGCCGCCAGAATCCCCAGCGCCGTCATCGCCTTGCGCGGCTGCACGGAAGGCGTGCCGTCGACCAGATTGACCATGATGAACTCGCGCGACTGGCCGTATTCGCGGATGAACTCCGGCGTGGTTTCCAGCAGCAACGTGTCACCAGCCTGCAGCACCACGTTGCCCGGCTTGCGGGTCAGCTGCCGTCCGCGGCGGTTCACCGCCACCACCACCGCACCGTAACGCTCGCGGAAGCGTGCCCCGCGCAAGGTCTGCCCCGCCACCGGCGACAGGCGCGAGATCACCGCCTCGACAAAATGCCGGCCGCCCTCGGTGCCCACCTTGAACACCTGCCCGTCAGCATGCGTCATGCCGCGCATCTGCCGCAACGCACGCAACCCGGCGGCCGAGCCCACGAACACCAGGCGGTCCTCGCCCTCGAGCATGGTATCGGGTTCGACCGCCGGCAGGATGCCGCCCGGGCGCTGCACCTCCACCAGGTAGGCGCCATCCAGCTCGCGCAGCCCGGCCTCGACCACATTGCGCCCGGCAATGCCGCCACCGGGCACAACCCGCATCTCCAGCACGTATTCCTGGGTCATGCGGGCCTGATCCAGCGCGGTGCGCCGATCCGGCAACAACCAGCGCCCGATGGTGAGCAGATACACCATGCCGACCAGCGTCGCCGGCAAGCCCACCCAGGCCGGATCGAACATGTGCAGCGCCGGCAAATCGGTCTGCTCCTTTATCAGGCCCAGCACCACCAGGTTGGTACTGGTGCCAATGAGCGAGCACATGCCGCCCAGGATGGTGGCGTAACTCAGCGGAATCAGCAGCTTGGACACCGACACCCCGGCACGCCGACACCATTCCTCGACGGCGGCAGTCAGCATCGCCACCACCGGCGTGTTGTTGATGAACGCGCTGAGCGACGAGGAAATGCTGGCCAGCCGCGCCTGCGCGACAAACGTGCCATGCGGCTTGCCCAGCACCCACGACGCCACCCAGCGGATGGCCCCGGTACTGCGCAACGCGCCGGCCACGATGAACAACACCGCCACCGTCAACACCGCCGTGTTCACAAACCCGGCCAGCGCCTGCGGCGGTGTCAGGATGCCGCTGGCCGTCAATATCACCACCGCGGCCAGCAGCGCCACATGCGGTGCCAGGCGCTCCCAGATCAGCGCACCAAACACCCCCAGCACCACCGCCACCGTCACCCAGGCCTGCCAACCCAGATCAGCAAACGTCACCGCATCCATGTCGTCACCACAACCTGCCCGGCACAACCTCGAGCCCCACCTGTAGGAGCGCTGGAAGGCGCGACCGGCAACGCGGGGAAACCACATAACACGCGGCAAGACCGGTCGCGGCTTCCACCGCTCCTACCACCAGGCGCAAACGGGGGCGCGGGAAATTCCAGCGGCATGCGTGGTTACTGCCCCAGCAACGTCTCGACCACGCGCCGGGCCAACTGCTGCGGATCGGCGCCGACGGTTTCCAGACGCAACTCGGGCGCCTCGGGTACCTCGTAGGGCGAATCGATACCGGTGAAATTGGCGATCTCGCCGGCACGCGCCTTGGCGTACAGACCCTTCACGTCACGCTGTTCGCAAACTTCAAGTGGCGTATCCACAAACACCTCGTAAAACTCGTCCTCGGCAAACAACTTGCGCGCCATGCGTCGCTCGCTGCGGAATGGGCTGATAAAACTTACCAGCACAATCAGACCGGCATCGGTCATCAGCCGCGCCACCTCGGCCACACGACGAATATTCTCCACACGATCCTCGGCCGTGAAGCCCAGGTCGCGATTCAAACCATGCCGCACATTGTCGCCATCGAGCATGTAAGTGTGATAGCCCATGGCGTGCAAACGTTTCTCCACCAGGTTGGCGATGCTCGATTTGCCCGAACCCGACAGACCGGTGAACCACAGGCAGGCCGGATCCTGGCCTTTCAGGCGCGCCCTCGCCTCGGCATTGATATCCATATGTTGCCAGTGGACATTCTCCGAACGGCGCAGCGCAAAGTCCAGCGCACCGGCGGCCACCGTCGCGTTGGTCTGACGATCGATGAGTATGAACGCCCCCATCTCATGGCAGTTCGCATACGGCTCGAAGGGAATAGCGTGGTCCAGGCTGAGGTTGCAGACGCCGACCTCGTTCAGTTCCAGACGCTTGGCCGCCAGCTGCTCCTGCGTATTGACGTCCAGCTTGTACTTGATGTCCGTGATCTGCGCACTGACAGTACGGGTACCGATCTTGATCCAGTACGGTCGTCCCGGCAGCATCGCGTTGGCATCCATCCACAGCAGATGCGCCGCGAACTGGTCCGCGACCTGGGGCGGATTGGCCGCGGCGGCGATGACATCGCCACGGCTGATGTCGCGCTCATCCTCCAGAGTCAGGGTCACCGCGTCCCCCATCCGCGACTCGTTCAAGTCACCGTCTGCGGTCACGATGCGTTTCACACGTGAGCGCGCCCCGCTTGGCAAGACAACCACTTCATCACCGGGTTTCACCGCACCGGCAGCCACCTGCCCGGCGTAGCCGCGAAAACTCTGGTCCGGGCGGCATACCCATTGCACCGGCAGCCGGAAACCCAGCTGGCTCGCCGGATGCTTCACATCCACCGTCTCCAGGTGCTCGAGCATCGTCGGACCCTGATACCAGGGTGTTGCCTGTGAATGGGTGCTTACATTGTCCCCTTTCAGCGCCGACAGCGGGATCGCCGTGACCTGCTCAATCCCCATCTGCAACGCCAGTGTCTGGTATTCGGATTCGATGGCATGGAACACATCTTCCGAGTAGTCCACCAGGTCCATCTTGTTGACCGCAAGCAACACATGCCGAATACCCAGCAAACCGCAAATCCAGGTATGCCGCCGCGTTTGCGTCAACAGCCCCTTGCGTGCATCCACCAGCACCACGGCCAGATCGGCCGTGGACGCGCCGGTGGCCATGTTTCGCGTGTACTGTTCGTGCCCCGGACAATCCGCCACGATGAACTTGCGCCGCTCGGTACTGAAAAACCGGTACGCGACATCAATCGTGATGCCCTGCTCACGCTCGGCAGCCAAGCCGTCCACCAGCAACGCGAAGTCCAATTCACCATTTTGTGTACCGTGACGCTGGCTGTCTCCCTCCAACGCCGCCAGTTGATCATCAAAAAGCAGCTTGGTGTCATACAAGAGGCGACCCAGTAGCGTACTCTTGCCGTCATCCACGCTGCCGCAAGTCAACAACCGCAGCAGGCTCTTGGTCTCGTGCTGCGCAAGATACGCGTCGATGGCTGCCTTGGCGTCGTCCAAACCGGGTTTGGAGTCAGGCTGTACTTCTGGTTGCATGGGGCCTCCGGAAAATGCGGCAACGCCGCACGATTGGTTTAAACAGGCACACCGACCTGTACATGAACATCACTTTGTTAACCAACACAAAAACAAGACTCACATTCGCCAAGTGGGGAGTCTCATAGCTGCATCATGTATAAAAATATATAAACTACGAAACATTGACATAATCATGACCTAACTCAAACGATCCACAATTGTAGAGATCATATTGACTGCCTTTTTGATGTCGTCGAGGTGTTCTCTACCAAATATACCGAGCGACTCCTTCACCATCGTACTGGAGATGCCACTGGTACGAGGCAAATAAACAACCTCGCACTCTGTGCGGAGATCGTCGAACTTCCCTTCCCAGTCCCCGCCAATCGCAAATACATCGACGGAGAATTTTTTAATATCGGTTAACTTTTGGTCCCACGACGTCTCGGGAATAACCTTGTCAACATAACGTATACCGGAAACAATTCGCGCCCGGTCTTCAAACCCGATGATCGTTTCCTTGCCTTTGCCCTTGTTGAACTCATCCGTGGAGACCCCTACTATCAGATAGTCACCAAGATCCTTGAGACGTTGAAGCAGGTTAAGGTGTCCCACATGAAACAGGTCAAACGTGCCATAGGTTATTACGGTCTTTCCCATGCGATCTCAATCCACGCATACAACAAAGGTTCATCCGGCCAGCGACTTAAAGTACAGCTAAGCGCCATATCGAACTAAAAATACCCTTCCTGCTTCTTCTTTTCCATCGATGCCGATTCATCCTTGTCAATCACACGACCTGAACGTTCGGACGTATGCGTCACCAACATTTCCTGGATGACCTTCGGCAGCGTATCAGCGTCGGACTCAATGGCACCGGTAAGCGGATAACAACCCAGCGTGCGGAAGCGTACCTTGCGCATCGTCGGCGTCTCGCCGGGCTCCAATGGCATACGGTCGTCGTCAACCATGATCAGCGTATCGTCTCGCACTACCGTCGGACGCTCGGCCGAAAGGTACAACGACGGCACTTCGATCTTCTCGCGGTAGATATAAAGCCAGATGTCCAGTTCAGTCCAGTTGGACAGCGGGAACACCCGCACGCTCTCGCCCTTGCGGATACGCGCGTTGTACAGGTCCCACAGTTCCGGACGCTGATTCTTGGGATCCCACCGATGCTTCTCGTTGCGAAACGAAAACACCCGCTCCTTTGCCCGCGATTTCTCCTCATCACGCCGCGCGCCGCCGATGGCCGCATCAAACTTGTATTTGTCCAAGGCCTGCTTCAACGCCTGTGTCTTCATGATGTCGGTGTGTACCGTCGCACCATGTGTGAAGGGGTTTACACCCTGCTTCACACCCTCCTGGTTGGTGTAGACGATCAGCTTCACACCCGTCTCCTCAGCACGACGGTTTCGGAACGAAATCATCTCGCGGAACTTCCAGGTCGTGTCCACATGCATGATGGGAATGGGCGGCTTAGCAGGGTAGAACGCCTTCAGCAGAAGGTGAAGTAACACCGAAGAATCCTTGCCTACCGAGTAGAGCATCACCGGATTGGTGAACTCAGCCGCCACCTCACGCATGATGTGAATGGCCTCTGTCTCCAAATGCTTGAGATGGGAAGAATGAGCTAGTTGGTCGAGTTCTGCCATGATAACCTCAAAACAGTTACAGATGATTTAAATACATACGGCATTATATAACAATCCAAACTATTTTTGTGCATCGCATTTAATCAAAAATACCTTGGATAAACTGAAACAGTCACACCAGTCATGAAAATACAAAATATCACATGTCATTAGCAATATCATTTGTCACAATTAGTGAAACACCACAAATAGTCAACCCCGCCACATTCATTTTAAACCATAACTTTTAATAGATAGAAGGCGTCCACAATAGAATACGCCTCACAAATTTTCACGAATGATATCCGGATGATAATTAAATTGATCAATCTCTTCAGAATAAATTTGGCGAACAAGATCGATTGACTCTGCATCGTAATGCTCTGCAACCATTTTCCTTCGATCTCGAATACCGCCTTTAGCGCGAAATTTACGCAAGTCCAAAGATAAACCTATCTTTCGCTGCACATCGACTAAGTCGTTTGCCAAATTTTCAAATCTTGCAACAATGTCCATTTGTACAACATCATTAATTGTGTAAACACTCCAGTTAGAACGAATTGGTGGACGCAACCCTTCGGGATCGGGGCGGCTAGGATCATTCAGCCGCCGAAGGAACTCCTTGAACTTCACATCACAGCCTCTTTTACCGAACAAAAGCCTTTTGCGCCAATAAAAATCGGAAACTGCATGTGTCCAAGGGTTTCTAACAATGCAGAATTTAAAAAAATTTCTCCATGCCGCTGGGTCAAATGATTGAACTTGGACCGCACTCGCATGGGCCGGAACCGGACCAAAAGCGTAATTATTTTCGTAAAAACTATTTATTTCATCATTTTGATAAGTCCGGGGCCGATGCGGCAACTTTCCATGAATCACGTCACGAAAAATACCTTTCAACACACATAATTTGTGTTCTCGCAAAATATTACTAGCGCGTGCATTGTACGACCCGCCGTTAGAAATAATATCGCCCCATATCCCAACCTGGACATCGTCTGGTCCAAGGTAAGGATTACAAAGAGCGGATATTGTACTTCCCGCCGCTTTGCGACAGTGCATAAAAATAAATTTATGTTTATAACTTATTAGCACACTACACCACCTCGTTAGTCCCACAAACAACTATATTCTATCTCCACAAACAAGATGTCAGGTTTGAAGCATAACAAATTTATCTTACGGCATACTTATTTCGACACCAAACATACCAGGAAAGCAAGTATGATATCTAAACTAAAATAACGTACCAATTTTACATAATACTACAATTTCACCTACCTAGTAACTTTAGATCGTACATGGTTTCCCGGATATCATCCGGACACAATCGCGATCGATAAACTCCACGCACAAGCATCCCTATATTACTCGAGACTATACAATTAACTAATTACTGGTTTGCTAACAAACCGTTTCATACAGACGTAAAGTTCGCTCAATAACGATCTCTTCAGAAAACTCAGCAAGCGCGCGCGCTCGAGCACCAGCTCCCAATTTTTTCCTTAACCGCGGTGAACACGCCAATCGTTTGATTGAATCTGCCAATGCAAGTGAGTCTCGCGGCGGGATTAATATGCCGTTATCATCATTGCTAACCACCTCCCTACATCCAGGGGTGTCGCATGTGATCAGTGGCAGGCCCGTAGCAGCCCCCTCTGTTAACGAGGTAGGCAATCCTTCGCGGTAGTAACTGGGCAATACCACCGCATCAACTTCACGAAGCAATTGTGCCATATTATCAACGTGCCCTAACCACTCGATAAGGCCATCATTCACCCATTGCTTCAGCTTCCCTTCAGGCACTGAGGCAGGGTTTCCTGGGTCGGGTGCACCGGCAAGCAAGAAAACTAAATTCATCCCGTCAGATTTCAGCCTACGGGATGCTGACACATACTCTTCAATCCCCTTCTCCCACAGTAGCCTTGCAGCCAACAAAACTTTAAACTTGTTTTTGTCTTGAATAGACCTTTCATTGGGTTCCGGCGGATGAAACACTTCGCAGTTCACGCCGGCCCCACGTATTAGCTCAATACGATCTTCTCTAATAATGCCTGATTTGGTAACAAGCCTAACATCATCACTATTTAGAAGTATCAGTCTCGATCCAGGTCCTGCTAAAGCAAGCTTTAGCAATACACGCACCACCGGCCTAAGCAGCTTAGCCAGAAGTTCATTACTGCCGTAGACATAACCTAAACCTTCAATTGCACTGATACGGGTACCGACACCAGCCAATCGCGCCGCTAAAGAACCATATATCACGCTCTTAATCGTAAAACTATGTATAATATCCGGTCGCTCACGTCGCAAAAATTTGATCAATTTATAAACGACAAAAATTTCACGAAATGGATTCAGGCTCCTTCTCTCCATATCAATAGGTTCCCATCTGAATCCCCGTGCAGTCAGTTTGTTCACATAAGGGCCATCTGGAGACAGCAACAATACCTCGTGTCCCGCTTTCTCTAAAGCGAGCAGCAGAGAAAGCCTAAAGTTATACAAATACCAGTCAGTATTTGCAAATAACACAATTTTCATATTTTTCCCAGAACAAGTGAGTCAATTAGTTTCTGCCGCAAGCAAGACATGTTTTTTCACTGGCGATTCGTTTATAACTCGATTGCTCGCAATTTGTAAACTATTGCTTTTTCGCTGACATATAATGAACATTGATATATACATGACGAGATAGTTAAAAATTCTAAGACGCACAGCGGTACCAAAGTTGTCATTTCCAATCAACCACACAGTTGAGTAAGCAACGAAAAAGACCACAAGACGATCTACAAATTTATTACTATATTTCCTATTTTTTATTACATACACAAGACAAAATAAAAACGGAGCAGACTCTAGAAAAAATACAAATATCGATACAAAACCACCAAAATAAAAACCACCAATTTGTATTGTAAAGCTTTTTAATAACGAAGGTATAAAGTCTGCTATAGAGTCAAATCTAATGCCAAGATTTGAGCCCGCTTCCGTATAATGCTCAAAGAAAAGATCCCGGTACTGAATTATCGGCGATAATAGCCCCATAGAGAACAAAGCTGTTAACCCTACTACGATCACAAACATAGATAACCAGAACGGCCATCTCCTAAAGCTATATATTGGTCCGACTCCTAATGCGCAAAAAAAAGCAGCGCCAAGATAGCCTCTTTCCTTGTATAACAAAAATCCAACCAACGCGGCGCCTAAAAACGCTAACATTTTATGTAAACCGCTCCTGTGCAAACCAATATGTTTTAACATCATCAACCCTATAAGAAAGTTAACGCACATGAATACATCTCGATAAATATCAGTTGTATAATAAAAAATAGTAGGATACATCGCGACTAGCACAGCTGCTGCCCAAAACGCCTTTCTTCGTAAATAGGAATTATTAACTTCCGACAGCTTTCCCGCCAAGATAGGTATAAATAGGAAGCCTAAAATTTTCAATATACTTGATATACCTTGACGTGAATAAAGACCAATGTCATTTAAAGATCGAAGTATTACAGGCCAAAAATGCATCCTGATATCGGTTGCACCTGTCGCGTATGCGTCATAGTATCTGGAATCATTGCCTCCACCAAAGAAGTCATTACCTGTTATATACAATAAAGCGGTAATCGCTAGCTTGGCTATCAATATCAGAAAAAATATAACGAACAGGGGTTTCAAGGGAAACATTTCCAACAAGTTTTTTCTCCCCCCCTCTCCCTTTATCGATTGCAAAAATATTTGATTTTGTACATTCATAATCTGAAGCTCCGACCACATTTATAGCAGGGCGCTAAATTCAACAGTTTGCCACCGATATTCAAACACCTGTTTACTGAAATCATATATCAAAGTATTCGATTAAGCGCGCGCAAGAATTTTCTCGTGTAATAGACTGTTCATTATATAAATATCTGACCTCGTCATTAATTATCCCGTATGCTCTATCTTGCCGCAAAAAATCTAGAAATGTTGATTGACCAGTAATATGAAAAAACTCATCCAGCATCGATGAAACTTCTGGCACCAAGCCTCGCGTATAGTTATCAAGGGAATGAATTGTTATCGCGATCGGTTTACCAGTTATCATGTAATCAACTAAAACTGATGACAAATCCGAGATCAAACCATCCGATACCGCAAGTGCCGAATATAGCTGAATACCCATCCGTTCCCATTCAACTGACCTGATTATTTTTATATTTTCTTCATCGATACAAGGAAAACCTTTGTTCAACTGGTCGGCCGGATGCAATTTTATAATAATTGTGACATCATTAACCTTCGCCCGTTCTGACAATGTTTCAAAGAAATTATCATCCCATTCGTCTAAAAAGGACTTTTTTTCTGATGAATCTTTTAATCCATATTTGTTTAATGTGACTCTATAGGTGGGCAACCAAAAATAAAGACGTTTATCTTTTTTTATATTAAATTCCTTTTCAAGGAAACTTCTTATCTTGGGATCGGGAACTAGTAATGCATCATTTCGAGGTAACCCAAAATTTAAAACACAATCTTTTGGTGTCTGAAAAGCCTTTGCCATTACACTCGAATATAACTTGGACGTACTTAATACGTAATCAAAATTTGCCGAAGCAATGGGGGCCCCTTGGTAGACACCAACTTTTTTTATAGGCATTCCATGCCAGAGGCTTATTACTTTGGGACCATAGCCAATCACAAAAAAAGGGTAAAAAGTAGTTGTTGTAAAAGCATACTTAGCTGTACAAAAATGAAGCACGCCAGAAATTGATCTTTTTCTCTTTACAACAACCTTATTTGTAGAATTCTTTACCTTTACGCGGAGCCGCTTTTGAACCTTTTTCGGGCATTCGCAGAGCCAAATAATAACTAAATTTTCACGATTTTTCACTAAATTTAAAAATAACTCTCCACTGCTATCTGAAGCATCCGGATAACTGTAAAGTATGATTTTGTTCTTTTTCTGCTTTACTATGATACAAAGGGTTTTATATACAGTCCTTAATAAAGCTAAAAAAATGTTATACAATATCGCACCTAACTTATTCATAGCTATATAATATATCTCCCTAACTCACTACCGTCATTTATCATAATGATATCCGAATTCAGAAATATCTCGATTATACAAGGACCTGACGGCATCTATAAGATATTCGTTAGTGTAATAATCACGATAATCTTTATCTCTTTTACTTCGGTTTTCATGAGGCACATAAGTGCCGTCCATATGAAGTTGACTCATCATATCAACGAGATCCTTATCGAAATTTTCAAAACGTAATATTTTATTTACTCCGAGATGTCCTTGGTATGTCACAAAACTCCATTGGCTTCTGAAATGCACCCACCTGCGCATCCAAGGATTTTGCATTAACGCTATAACTACCTCTTCGAACGACCGCCCACGTATAAATTTTTTGGAAAATTCATGAGTAACAGAAGCTACATAGTGTGGTGGATTTTGCAGATGCTCATAAGCTGATACAAGGCGATCCCAAGGGTTTCGTACCATGCAAAATTTAAGGTACTCACGCGATTTTGATCGTGACTCCATATAATAATCGTTTAAAGAAAAATGATCATGCGTCATGGTTCGTTTTCCCGTCAACAATCTTGCTATTGATGTGCCCCCTGTTTTCGGGATATGAATAAAAATCACCTTTCTTTTATCATAGGCCTCATTGAAGCGCCGCCTATTTGTTCCATAAATCCATTTTGCAAACGCGTACCCACCAGGACCCATCACGTTCCATACGAAATTGTCAACTTGGTATTTGACTTCTAAATTCATTTTTAACGAACCCCAATTCGATGTTTAATTTTTTTATTCCTGCTGGGAACCTCAAAAAAATCCCGATCATGCGCAGGAGCGGTGGAAGCCGCGACTCATCTAGCCGCTAGACACGCCATTTCCCCGCGTTACCGGTTGCGCCTCCCAGCCTTCCTACAGTGGTCTTGATGAACATCCAGGTTTTTCGAGCTGCCCTACTCTGATAGGAGTAACACCTATTCGCTTCAAAATGTTAGGTATTGGTGGGACCCATATACCCAGTCTTGCCCATACGAAATACACGCCCAGAAATTTTCTTATGACTAAAGCGAGAGCAACCCCCACAGCCACGGCGGTAACTCCAAGTAATGGAGTCCCCAACATTAAAAATGACAATCCAATTATATTTGCAACCCATGCAATATTTCTTGATAAACGTTCATGACCTGTCATATTAAGCACATGACCTACGGACCCACATCCTAGATTTATTAATTGACCAACTGCAAGTATTTGGAGAAGATATGCTGCACTAACAAATTCTTCTCCGGCGGCACGTAACAATAACGCGGGCGCAAAGAAGCAGATTACAAGTGGTATTGAAGCTAAAATTAAACTTGCTAATGCCCCACGTCGTGCCAGTGCCTGTAGCCCGAGACGATTTCCTCGATAATGTAAGCTTGAAAATCTCGTCGGCAGCACAAGATTTATTACTGAGAGCAGTACGCCTATCAACATTGCATATTGATCAGCGGCTTTAAAAAGACCGACCACAGAGGTAGAAAGCCATATTCCTGCAATCCACACACCAACTACTGAAATCATGAATGTTGCAATATCACTTGCCAAAAATGCAGACGAAGAACGACGAAACTCCTCCACGTCATCTTTAGTCACATTTTCACGTGTCTTCAGGTTTTTCTTTAACCACGACCAACTTTTCCACATCCCGTACATACAGATCAGCCACGCCGCACAAGCGTAAGCGGTGCCTATATTCCCCATCCCAAATCGTGGTACTACATATGCCAGCACGACAAGAATTAACGCTGTAAAAAAGGAGATGGCTCCATTTTGCAAAAGACAAGCTATTGCTGGACGTCTTACCGCAGCCATGAATCCAGACAAAATATACGACATCACAAACGCTGGAATTGCAATAGCAATACCGACAAGAACTCTCACCAATTCCATGGAGTCAAACACCTGTGCAAACTCCTTGCGTAGGAACCCCACAAAGAGCGCACCGAAAAGGCTAAGCAATGATGCTGTTATGATCGCGTACCGCAAAAATCCGTATATTTTGGGGGATGTTAAATCTCTACCAACAAATCGCAAAAGAGCACCATTCATGCCCCAACGGCCAATGATTGATACACCCAGGACTAAACTTTGCGCTAGAGCAAATACGCCCACCCCTTCGGTACCGTAAATTCGCCCTAACGTGACTACCAGTAAAAAAGTACCAATTGATACGGCCAACCGAGTGGCCAATGTCCAGATTAAGGCGTTAGCTATCTCCCCTCTTATTTTCACCTTGGCTATATTTATAAATCTATTTAAAGGCATATATTATTTATCTTTCCATATATTTTGACACTTGCATGACCCAAGCACTCTTGTTCAACTTTTAACTAGAGCATTAAGATACACGCCTCCACATTTTTTCAATACATACACTAGGTTGAATTTTCCACAAACATTAACCTCTATAACGGCCCAACAATTCATTATTACTCAAGGTAAAACTATTCATTTACCTTTTAAGTTATGAGACGAATCTCGCTTCATTAGGAGAAATGAGTCTTGGTGACCTCGACCCGTATCAATATGTATTGCTACATCATCATCCAACGCCTTCAACGCAACAATACGCACAATCGCATACACAGCTACCATCAGGATAAACAGCATTAAGCTGGCCGTCGCGCCGGCCTGTTCCAACAGCCGCCCAACTCCTGCCAGGATGACAGCGGTAACGGCCAGGACCAAAAGGGTCTTGCGCGGGCCGAGCCCGGCGCGCTGCAGGATGTGATGGATATGGTTGCGGCCCGGACTGAGGGGTGATTTGCCGCGCAGAATGCGCGAGAGCATGACGGTGAGGGCGTCCATCATGGGAACCGCCACCAGCCACAATACGGTGGCCGGCATGATGGTGGCGTCGGCACGCTGGCTGGCGTCGATGAGACTCCAGGCAATGATGAAGCCCAACGCCATGCTGCCGGCGTCGCCCATGAATATCTTGCGGTGTTTGCCACACACGCTGAGGTTGAAGGCCAGGTAAGGCAGCAGGGCCACACCGGCCATGCAAGCCAGTATCAGTGCGATGGTGGACAGGTTGACGCCGTGCAACAGCGTAATGGCGGCAATGCTGATGAGGCACATCGCGCCACACAAGCCGTCCAGGCCATCCATCATGTTGAACGCGTTGAGCAGGCCGGCGACGGCGATGACGGTGAACGGGATGCCCATCCAGCCCAGTGCAAAGTCGTGCCCGAAGTAGGTGCCCAGCGTGTGCACGTGCACGCCGGTGAATTGCACCATGATCAGCACAAGAACGATTTGCACCAGCATGCGCAAGCGCGCGCTGATGTCGAAACGGTCGTCAATGGCGCCGATGAGGGCAATGACGGCGGTGGACGCGAACAGCGCCAGTTGGAACTGGTTCAAACGCGACGCCAAGCACAAGACGCCGGCGCTGATGCCCAGGAAGATGGCAATGCCGCCAACAAGCGGCACGTCGCCGTCGTGGCGCTTGCGGGCGTTGGGCCGGTCCACCCAGCCGGTACGCACGGCGATGGGCTTGAGCGCGAATATGCTCACGGTGGTCACGGCGAACACCACTGCCAGCGCCGTGTAGATGGTCCCCGTTGCTGCCATGTCAATAGCTTCCTTGATAACAGTCGTAACCCGGCCTTGTACGCTCACCTGGACAAGGTGCGCGTACCCCAGCCACGCCAGAAGATGCACTCGGTTACCACGTGCGTCCCCTGAAAACGCTGCAGCATTGTTTTTCTTGCTCCCCCAAGGTCATGACGACCTTTTGGCAGCCCCCTGTTTGTCCGTTCGCAATCTCCACGTTGGCGCGCCTGCGTACGCGATGGCCTGTTATCCGGCCGACGCGACGCAGAGGTCAATGCTAAGCGCTTTGATGGAGTTGTGACGGGATTCAACAAAATAGTGTGACGCAGTGTACATCGGGTGTTCATGTTTGTGTCATGCGCGTGGATGATTTTCTTATTAACGGTGGAACCCCCGAGTGGAGCGAAGGGTGAGCGCATAACCGCATCGAGGTGGGGGCAGAAGGCGGTTGGCACGTGATTGACGGGTGGTTGGGTGCGGGATGAAGATGGACTGTGGGGTTTTGCGGCAGGCTTGCGAGCGGGACGCGGGGGTGAGTTTGGGTGCGCAGGCTGCATCGAGCGTATCGGCAAGCACGATCGCGGTCATGGACCGCTCCCACAAAAGGTCTGGTTTTTGGACCCATGCAGGCGGATTCCGGAATTCGGTTTTTCGAAGCCTCTTTCAGGGCATCTCGAAAACCCCGGTTTCAAGTATGTATGGCGCCTCGACCGGGGTATCGGCAAACATCGTCGCGGCCATGGACCGCTCCCACAGAAAGTCTGGTTTTTGGGGCCTGCAGGTGGATTCCGGAATTCGGTTTTGAGCGGGCCGTAGCGAGCGCGGGTCAGGCTTTGCTGGCGCGGTAGTCGTAGTAGCCGTAGGAGTAGTAGCCGGCGGCGCGTTTTTCGACAGCGTTGAAGATCGCGCCCTTGATATGCACGTTGTTTTGCTCGAAGCGCTGCTTGGCCAGATCGATTTCGCGGGCCTGGTTCATGCCGAAGCGGGCGACCAGAAGGCTGGTGCCGGCCTGGTTGCCGATGATGGCGGCATCGGTCACGGCCAGAATGGGCGGGGTATCGACAATGACGATGTCGTAGCGTGCGGCGGCATCCTGCAGCAACTTGGTGAAGTTGGCGTGCATCAGCAGTTCGGACGGGTTGGGTGGCACCTGGCCACGGGCGATGAAGTCCAGGCCTTCGACGGAGGTGTGATGGATGGCGCTGTCCAGGTCGGCTTTGGCGACAAGCAGGGACGACAGGCCGTTGTCGCCATTGCCCATGACATGATGCAGCGAGCCTTTGCGCAGATCCGCATCCACCAGCAGCACGCGTTGCCCGGTCTGGGCGATGACGGTGGCCAGGTTGGTGGACACAAAGCTCTTGCCGGCACTAGGACTGGCGCCGGAAATCATGATGATGTTGTTGCGTGCTTCCAGCATGGCGAAATGTAGGCTGGTACGCAGGCTGCGTACGGCCTCCACGGCAAGATCGGCGGGGTCGTCCACGGCCAGAACGTGCAACTTGCCGTCCGTGTGGCGGCGCCGGTTCGCGAAACGGGCTTCGATGTCGCGTTGGTACGCACTGAGGGGCACGGAGGCGTAGACCGGCAGGCCGAGGTTTTCGATGTCTTTGGGATCTTCGATACCGCGGTTGAGCATTTGTTGCAGGAACACCCAAGCCACGGACAGGAAGCAGCCGGACAACATGCCTATAATGATAACAAGTACGCGTCGAGGCTTGACCGGCCTAGAAGTATCCACAGCCGCATGGTCGACCACGCGCGCATTGCCGACGGTGCCGGCACGGGCCACATTCAGTTGCTGAGCCTGCGACAGCATGGAAGTATACAGCTCGGTGCTGACCTGCACGTCCAGGGTACGGCGCAGCAGTTGTTGCTGGGTGTCAGGCAGGCTGGAGACTTCCTTTTCCAGTGCCTCCTTTTTGCTGTTGAGGTCACCGATCTGGCGCATCATGGTGCGGTAGGCCGGATGCCGCGAGGTGTATTTTTGCTCCACCTCGGCCTGCTGCAGTTTCAGCTGCGAGATGCTGGTTTCGATGCCGGCGATCTGGTCCAGCAGGCCCTTGGTTTTCAGGTCCATGTTGGCGGTGTGGGCCTGGGTCTGGTACTGGGCCAAGGCATCCTCGGCGCGCTCCACCTTCTGGTGTACGTCGGGCAACTGGCCCTTGACGAACTCCAGCCGCTGCGCAGCCTCGGCGGAGGCGCGCTCGACGTTCTGCAGCACATATTGCTGGGCAACTTCATCCAGGATGGCGGTGGCGCGGGCCGGATCCGGATCCTGGTACTGTACCGAAATAATGCCCGAGTCCTTGCCCTGTTCGGATGCGTTGACGAGATTGCGTACGTTGGCGATGGTCTTCAACCGCGGCTGCCGCACCACGTCGAATTCCATGCCGGGGTTGGCGTGCAACGTCTTCACCTGGATGGTGACGCCGTGGCCCTTGACCGGCGCGCCGGTGGCGCCTTGGGCAAGCAGGTTGCCGTCGTCGTCGTACAGCTTGAACTGGTGGTTCTTGCCGGCTTCCAGCACCAACGGCTGGCCGAGCAGGTTATCCGGCACGTCGAGCTGGAAGATGTCCAGCTCGGAGCCGCCCCAGTCGTAACCGCTCATGCCCAGCCAGGCGCCGGCGACCTGGCCCGGCTTGTCCGGACTGTAATGGCGCGCAATGAAGTTGCCCAGCACCGGGAAACGCTGCGGCGCCACCTGGATGTCCAGCTTGAGCTTGTCCACCACCTTGCCGACCACCATGCGCGATTTCATCAGCGCGATTTCGGTGACGGCCTCGGGTGCCGTGTCGTTGACCAGCTTGGAGATGTCCTGCAAGCCTGGCAGGGTGGGCATTTTCTGCTCCACCTGGACCATGGCATCGGCCTGGTAGACCGGTGTGGCGAGCACCGCATAGGCCAGGGCGACAATAAAAAACGCGCCCGTGACGATGCCGATCAGCCAGCGTTTGTCCCACAACGTCCCGAGCAGCTCGCGCAGGTCGATTTCGTCGCTGTCTTCCGTGCGGCGGGCGGCTGCGTCATGGGAATTGGCTTGCATGTATACGTCCGTTGTCGTCAATCAATCGGGATAAGTGTGAAGCAGGCTGTGTGAACGCAGGCTCGACACCACCATTGGGGCCATCCGCACGTCATGCCGCCTGCAGGTAGGGCGCCCACCCTTGCACGGCCGCGTCGATCAGACGGTAGACGTGCTCGAATGCCGGGCGCTGCTGGCGATAGGGATCGGGGATGTCGCGGCGATCGGCCCACTTGTTCAGCACCATGGTGCGGCCCATCGCATGTGGCGAGCGGCGCACAATGGTATCAACATGCGAGCGCTCCATGGCCAAAATGAGATCGGCATCACGGATCATGGTGTCATCAAGCTGGCGCGCCACATGCCGACTGCCATCGATGCCGTGCTCTTCGACCAGAAGGCGCGCGGTGGCATCCATGCCCTGACCGACCAGGGCATGCAGGCCCGCGGAGCGAACCTGAAGCTCCGGCATGCGGTGGCGAAACAACAACTCGGCAGTGGGGCTGCGGCAGATATTGCCCACGCAGACGACCAGAATCCTTTGAAACACCTCGTACCGAGCCTCGCTGTCGTGCACCCTCGAAAGCAGGCATGTGGCGACACATGCCCTTCGGCACCTGTCGCGGCAAGCACCGAGCGATGCGGGCCCTCCCCTCAAGGGCGTCACCGGGCGAATATAAACAGCGGCGGTGGAGCGGGTCAAGAAAAGCGCATGGCGCCGCTCATCCTGAACCGGGGGCACACGGCATCGCCGCGTGTCAGTGGCCAATACCCGGGCCGGACTGCTACATTGCCGTCACGCACCCTCGCCGCGGCGGGAATGTGGCGCACAGGCAGGAAGCGCCGCGCCATTCGGCACCTGCCACTGAACGTCAGTCCATCGGGCATGCACGGGATGGCATCCTGCAAGGCACGAAACCAGACCTACTGAAACCCATGGCCGCCACGTCGGCACCGCCCGCCCCCCGGTCACCCCATGTCGCTCTGCTGGAAGACGACGCGGAGCTGCGTGACGAAATCCTCGCGCCCGGTTTGCGCGACGCCGGTTTCGCCGTCACCAGTCTGGGAAGTGCCGCCGCGTTGTATCGCCAGCTCCCGGAACAGAGCTTCGATCTCGTGGTGCTGGATGTGGGGTTGCCCGACCAGGACGGCTTCACGGTGGCGCGGTACCTGCGCCAGTACGCAACCACCGGCATCGTGATGCTCACCGGGCGTGGCAGTGTGCCGGACCGGGTACGCGGCCTTTCCGAAGGTGCCGATGCCTACCTGTCGAAACCGGTGGAGCTGGAGTTGCTGGTGGCCACACTGCACAGCGTGGACCGCCGCATGCGCGCGGAGACGGTGTCCGCGTCTTCCCCCGGCTGGCGCCTGGACGCGAACGGGTGGTGCCTGCTGACCCCCAATGACCGTTCCGTGGAACTCAACCAGGCGGAACGTCGGGTGCTGGGCCAGCTGCTTGCCGCACAGGGCGAAGCGGTCAGCCGGGAGGCGCTGATCGCGTCGCTGACGTCGGACGTGTTCGATTTTGACCCGCACCGCCTTGAAACACTGGTGCATCGGCTCCGCAACAAGGTGCGGACCACGACGGGCATGAAGTTGCCGCTGCGGGCCGTGCATGGGGTGGGCTACGTGTTGACGGCGTAGGAGCGGTGGAAGCCGCGACTCATCTTGCCGCAAGACACGCCGTTTCCCCGTGTTATCGGTCGCGCCTTCCGACGCTCCTACAGGTGGACCTCAAGACTCGAATGGGGTGGTAGGAGCGGTGGAAGCCGCGACCCATCTTGCCGCAAGACACGCCGTTTCCCCGTGTTATCGGTCGCGCCTTCCAGCGCTCCTACCAATGGCCTTGATGAACATCCCGGTTTTTCGAGGCTCGCTGCAAGGCCATCGAGGGGCTGCCGTCGGCCTCATCCAACGCAGGCGGGCACGGCCTCGGCCACCAGAGGAAGGCGCATGCGGAAGGTAGCGCCGGCGCCGGGGGAGCTCTCCACGGATATCCCGCCGTCGGCTTCGCGCAGCAGGTCCCGGACCACGGCCAGGCCAAGCCCGGTGCCGCTGTCGGCCGGCTTGGTGGTGAAAAAGGGTTCGAAAATACGCGCGGCCACTCGCGGGCTCATGCCGATACCGTCGTCGCGCAACGTGATGGCCACGTCATCACCGTCCGGCGAACGTGATGCGAACACGTCGAAGTGTCCCCCGCTTGGCATCGCATCCCGCGCGTTGGCGGCGATGTTGAGGATGGCCAGTTCAAACTGGCCGCGGTCGAAATGAATCGGCAACGGGCCGTCGTCCGGGTCCGCATGCACGGTCACCCGGACCGGCTCGTCGAACATCTGCACCAGCATGGGCCGGAGTTCGCGCAGGGCGTCGGCGGCATCGAACACTTCGGCGCGGGTCACATCCTGACGGCTGAAACCCAGCAATTTACGACAGATGGCGGCGCCTCGGCGCGCCGCGGTCTCGATGCCCTGCATGGCCTTGATCCACGCGTCGCCGCCCTGGGCAGCCAACCGGCGCCGCTGACCGGCATATCCCAGAACGATGCTGAGCACATGGTTGAAGTCGTGTGCCGCCCCGCCGGCCAATCGGCCCACCGCCTCCATCTTTTGCGCGTGCACCAGCTGGTCGTGAACCCGTTCGCGCTCGGCCATCTCGTGACGCAGGCGGCGGTTGGCCCGGCTCAAGGCCATTCCACGCCGGACCGATTCGTCGAGACTGTGGCGCAATGCGGCCACGCAACGGTCGATGATCACCGCAAACACCAGGTACCTGAGCAGGATGTGCGGCAGACCGCTGATGCTGCGTACCCAGTTGCCGTCCGTCGTCATGCGGTGCATGGCATCGGTGACCGCACCGGTCGCGAATATCAGCATCAACAAGGCAAACATCCACCACAACGTGCGTCGACCCAGCATCAGGCCGCCCAATACCACCAGCAAGACCGGAATGGTGGGATCGCTGAGCTGCGCGTGCAGGCCGGTCGCCGCATAGGCGACCAGCTGACTGCCCACTTCGGCACACAGAAACAGTCGCACGCCGTCACGAAACCGCCCGTGACGCACCACCAGCAGCGCGCACCAGGCGGCGCCGGCCGTCACCAGACTCATGGCGACATCGACGCCTCCACCCCGCCGTTGCGGCATGCCGACCACGAACTGCAGGTAAGCCCAGTTCAATATCACCAGGGTGCCCATCAACATCATCAGCACCTGGAAAAACGGCGCGTTGCGCCGGTCGACCGGATCGGCCACCGACACCTGGCGCAGCCACACCACCGCTCGCCGCCACATCTGACTCACCCCACCTATTTCCGCGTCACCATCCCCCTGGTTTCGCGCCTCGCCGCCCGTTGCGGGCAGCCGAGCGTCACTCTAGCAAGCCCCGTCACGGTGAGCAATCGTGAGATTTGGCGAGGCCTTGCGCGTGCCCCGGGCCGCCATCTCTGCCTAGCATCCGGGCTGGCAACGGCTGTCGCGAATCCACTCGTGGCAGCCCAACCAGGAACACCGCCGACAGGGGGGCGGAGGCATCAGCATCCATCCATACCCGGGGAAACGCATGAACACCACTCACGACCACCACCCGTGCGCCTGCCGGCCGGCGCGGGTCACTGACCGCACCGCCACACCACGCACTGTCATGAAGCCCCCACGCCGTCCGCGGATCCTCGGCAGCGCCTTGGCACTGGCCATTGCCGTTGCCCTGGTGCCCGGCTTGTCCCGCGCCGATGTCTGTGACGGAACGTTCGCTCCCGGCACCGGCCCCACCGCCGCCACCAATGCCTTCGCCTGCGGCACCCTGGCGGCCGCCACCGGCGATTTCGCCACCGCCCTGGGCAACAAGGCCCTGGCCAGTGGCAACCATGCGCTGGCTGTCGGTTATCTCAGCCAGGCGACGGCTGCCAACAGCATAGGTCTCGGCCGCAATGCCCGCGCCACCGGAGCGGCCGGCATCGCCATCGGCCGTGACAGCCAGGCACAGGCGCACAACGGCATCGCCCTGGGCCACGGCAGCCTCGTCGCGGCGGAGAATGGCACCGCCATCGGCATCGGCGCGGCAGCAAGCGATGCCGACGCGATCGCCATGGGGTCGGGCAGCCAGGCCAGCGCCCACTACGCGCTGGCATTGGGGTCGGGCGCGTCCGCCGACGTCTTCGGTGCCATGGCGGCCGGTCATGGTGCCGTGGCCCATGCCGAATGGGGCGTGTCGCTGGGCGAGTACGCCACCTCGTCCGAACGCGGTGCCGTGGCCCTGGGTGGACGCGCCCATGCCGGCGGCCAGAGCAGCGTTGCCATCGGCGGCGCCTTCGATACCTTCCTCGGTCTGGTCACGACCCAGGCCATGGGCGCGCATGCGGTGGCCGTGGGTGCCGGTGCCGAGGCCGAAGGCAACTATTCCACGGCCCTTGGCGACGAGGCCATCAGCCGCGGCGATTACGCCACGTCGCTGGGCGGGGCGGCACGCTCCGACGGTTTCCGGGCGATCGCGGTGGGCACCCTGGCCAAGGCCGACGCCGATGTCAGCATGGCCGTGGGTACCGGTGCGCAGGCCAGCGGCGAAGGCGGCAGCGCGCTCGGCAACGGGGCGTCGGCCGAGGGTCAAAACAGCCTCGCCGCCGGCAGCCAGAGCGTGGGCAGTGGCGACCACAGTGTCGCGGTCGGGACCACCACCCCGGGCGACGGCGGCACCTATCGCACCCATGCCGGCGGCGAATCGGCGGCAGCTTTCGGCGCCGGCGCGGCAGCCGAGGGCGACGACAGCACGGCCAGCGGAGCACGCAGCAATGCCGTCGGGGAGCGCAGCGTGGCCGTCGGCAGCGACAGCATTGCCCAGGGCGCACGCAGCGTGGCCATGGGTGACCGTGCCGACGCGGAAGGCGCCGACACCCTCGCCATCGGCAGCACGTCGTTCGCCCTGGGTGAGGGTTCGGCCGCCATCGGCAGCGGCGCCTTCGCCATGGGCGGGCAAAGCGCCGCCTACGGCTTCAATGCGGTGGCCGATGGTGACCGCAGCGCGGCCATGGGCAGCAGCAGTCAGGCCAGCGGCAGCCATGCCACGGCCGTCGGCGCCGATGCCCTGGCTTCGGCCGATTCATCGACCGCCCTCGGCGGCCAGCTGGACTACCACTATGTCGACCAGGAAACCAAACAGCCGGTCGAACTGACTGGCACCACTGCCGCTACCGGCGCCGGCGCCAGCGCGCTGGGTGCCGGCGCCCAGGCCGTGGGCGACCTGGGTACGGCCGTCGGCGCCGCGGCATCGGCAAGCGCCCAGTGGAGCACGGCCCTCGGTTCCCGCGCCGACGCCACCGGCGACAACGCCGTGGCCGTCGGCGATTCGGCGCAAGCCGGCGGCCTGCAGAGTACCGCCGTGGGTGGCAGCCGCCCGGCCGGTCCGAATCTGGGACACGTCGCCACCACGGCGACAGGTGACTTCTCGTCCGCGTTCGGCTCCGGCGCGCTGGCCACCGCCGACTATGCCACCGCACTGGGCTGGAACGCCTTCGCCACGGATGTCGGCGCGACGGCCGTCGGCGAGTCCGCGTTCGGCAACGCCCGCAGCTCGACCGCGCTGGGCAGTCTGGCATTCGCCGACGCCGAAGGCGCCACGTCGGTGGGCTACTACGCGTTTGCCCTGGCCGACCAGAGCGTGGCCCTGGGCAACGGCTCGGTCGCCGAGCGGGCCAACGTGGTCTCGGTGGGCGCCGGCGAGAACGTCGACGGCTTCCCCGAGACCCGTCAGATCACCCACGTCGGCGCCGGCACCGAGGACACCGACGCGGTCAACGTGGCGCAGTTGAACGCCCTGTCCGACAGCGTCGGCGGCGCCAGCCATTATCTGGCCGTCAACGGCCTGGGCAACGGCAGCGACGACGCCCAGGCGCTGGGTGACTATGCCACCGCGCTGGGTGCCGGCGCCTTCGCCATGAACGAGGGGTCCAGCGCCTTCGGCAGCGGCGCCTTCGCCATGGGTGAACTGGCCACCGCCGGCGGCTACAACAGCACCGCCGAAGGCAAGTGGAGCACGGCCTACGGCGTGGGCAGCCAGGCCACCGGCCAGAGTGGCGTGGCCATCGGCGGACAGATGGAGGTGGTCAATGGCACGACCTGGGAAAGGGAAACCTGGTCCACCGAGGCCAGCGGCAAGGAAAGCACCGCGATCGGCACTGCGGCACATGCCACCGAATATGCCGCGGTGGCCTTGGGCATGACCTCCGAAGCCAGCGCCGACGGCGCCACCGCCGTGGGCCCGGCCAGTACGGCACGCGGTGAGCGCAGCATCGCCATCGGCTCGCAGGCGCGCGCCTATCAGGTGCTGGGCGTGGCACTGGGCGCCAGCGCCAGCGCCGGCGCGGCGCGCAGCATGGCACTGGGCGAGATGGCCCTCACCGGTGGCGACGGTGCCGTGGCACTGGGCGGCCTTGCCGCCGCCGGCGGCGATCAGAGCCTCGCGCTGGGCTGGAACAGCCTGACCCTGCCGCAAGGCAGTGTCGCGCTGGGTACCAATGCCGAGGTGACGCCGGGTGCGGACAACGCCGTGGCACTGGGTAACGGCTCGTACGCGGATCGTCCCGACAGCGTGTCGGTCGGCTCGCCGGAACGCACCCACGACGGCCAGGGACCGGTGCATGTGGAAGCGATTGACCGCCAGATCACCCATGTGGCCGCCGGCACCGAGGACACCGACGCGGTCAACATGGCGCAGCTGAACAGCCTGTCCGACAGCGTCGACGGCGCCAGCCACTACCTTGCCGCCAACGGCGCGGGCGACGGCAGCGACGATGCCCAGGCCTTGGGCGACTACACCACGGCATTGGGTGCCGGTGCGTTCGCCATGGAACAGGGTGCGAGCGCCTTCGGCAGCGGCGCCGTGGCGCTGGGTGAATTTTCGACCGCCGGCGGCTACAACAGTCTCGCCGAGGCCAAATGGAGTACCGCCTACGGTGTCGGCAGCCAGGCTACCGGCCAAAGTGGCACCGCCATCGGCGGGCAGATGGAAGTGGTCAACGGCGAAACCTGGGAAAAAGAACTCTGGTCCACCGAAGCCAGCGGCAAGGAAAGCACCGCCGTCGGCGTTGGCGCACACGCCTCCGACTACGCCGCCACGGCCTTGGGCAAAACATCCCAGGCCAGCGGCAGGATGTCATTGGCCATGGGCTCGTCGAGTACCGCGCGCGGCGACAAGAGCATCGCCATCGGCAGCCAGGCGCGTGCTTACGAAAACCTTGGCATTGCCGTGGGTGCCGACGCCAAGGCCAATGTGGCGCGCAGCATGGCCTTGGGCGAAGCGGCCATCAGCGGCGGCGACGGCGCCGTGGCCCTGGGCGGCATTTCCGCTGCCGGCGGCGATCGCAGCCTGGCCATGGGCTGGAACAGCCTGACCCGCGCCGAGGGCAGCGTCGCACTGGGCAGCCGCGCCAAAGTGGAGGCGGGCGCGGAGAACGCCGTGGCCCTGGGCAACGACTCGTATGCCGACCGCCCCGATACCGTCTCGGTCGGTTCGCCGGAACGCACCCATGACGGCCAGGTCAAGGTGCACATCGACGCCATCGACCGCCAGATCACCCACGTCGCGGCCGGTACCGAGGACACCGATGCCGTCAACGTGGCGCAGTTGAAGGAAACCGGGCTGGTGGACGGCGACGGCAACGCCGTGGCCGCCGTGACCTACGACAGCGGCAGCGACAAGGGCCGCGCCACCCTTGCCGGCGAGCAGGGCACGGTGCTGGCCAACGTGGCCGCCGGTACCACCGATGGCGAAGCCGTCAACGTGGAGCAGTTGCAGTCCCTGGCCGCCACCATCGGCGGTGGCGTCTCGATGGGGCCGGATGGCCTGATCGGCACGCCCGTGTTCAGCATTCAGGACAGCAGTTATTTCAATATCGGCGACGCCTTCGGCGCCGTCGACCAGGCCCTGGATGACGCCATGGACGGCCTGGCCTCGTTGGACGGACGCGTGGACGCCCTGGAACAGGGCAGCGGCCAGGGCGGCGCTCGTCCGGGCCAGGGCGACGGCCTGGCGGTCGGCAACGACAGCGTGGCCACCGACGGCCGCGACACGGCCATCGGCGACGGTGCCAAGGTCGGCGCCGACGGCAGTACCGCGGTCGGCAGCCAGACCGACATCGGCGACGACGCCACCAATGCCGTGGCGGTAGGCGCGGACAGCTCCGTCTCGCAACCCTCCGGTACGGCGGTTGGCCAAGCCAGCCGCGTCGATGCCGACAGCGGCACCGCGGTCGGCAACGGCGCCAGCGTGCAGGACGGCGCCGATCGTGCCGTGGCCATCGGCGCCGGATCGGTCGCCACCGAAGCCGACACCGTATCCGTCGGCAGCGCCGGCAACGAGCGTCGTGTCACCAACGTGGCGGCCGGCAGTGCCGGTACCGACGCCGCCAACGTGAGCCAGGTCGACCAGGCGCTGGATACCGCCAAGTCCTATGCCGACGCCGGTGACCGCCAGACCCTGCAACAGGCCAACGACTACACCGACCGCAAGTTCAGCGACGTGGTCAGCAACGCCGACTTCGACACCTTCCGCAGCCGGGTCGACGAGCGCTTCCATCAGGTCAACCGCCGCCTCGACCGGGTCGGCGCCATGGGGACGGCCATGGCGCAGATGAGCGCCAACACCTCCGGCCTCAGCGGTGCCAACCGGCTCGGCGTCGGCGCCGGCAACTACGGCGGCGAATCGGCGCTCTCGGTCGGCTACCAGCGCGCCTTCCATGCCAACAACGCCAGCGTATCGATCGGCGCGGCCTTCTCCGGCGACGAAAGCAGCGTCGGCATCGGCGCCGGATTCAGCTGGTAAGCCGCTTCCATCCAGACACGAACAGACACGGGAAACGACATCATGAACCCACACCATTCCTTGCGCGCCCTCGCCCTGGGCCTGGCATTGGCCCTGGCCGCGCCGGCGGCCTTCGCCGCACCGGCCCACGACCACGGCACACCGTCGGTACCGAACGGGACCAAGTACAACCTGGCCAGCCTGCAGCCCGGCCAGACCTACGACCGCTTCATCGTCACCTACCGCGAAAACAGCAGTGAACGCCGCGACCGTGGCGCCGCCCGGCAGAACATCGACATGGCCATCGAGCGGGCCGGCCTGAATCGCGCCGCCCGCGGCCTCAAGGGCGCCAGCGGGTTGACGGTCCGCGCCGAATACCAGCGCAAGCTGGCCGTCGGCGCCGACCTGGTGCGCGTCTCGCGCGGGCTGGACACGAACCAGGCCGCCACCCTCATCCGCCAGATCGCCACCGACCCCGCCGTCGCCTTCGTGGAACCGGATGCCGTCATGCATCCCATCGACGACATGCGCACGTCGACCCGCCGCGTCCCCGCCGGCAAGGCCGCCGCCCGTGCCGTGATACCGGCGGACTTCCCGGAGGACGGCCCGGACGATCCCGACTATGACGAATACCAGTGGGATTTCTTCAATCCCGCCGGCGGCGCCAACGTGCCCGGCGCCTGGTCGCTGGCCGACGGCACCGACATCGTCGTGGCCGTGCTGGACACCGGCCTCACCGCCAACGCCGACATCGATTATTCCCTGGCCGACGAGGGCTACGATTTTCTCAGTGACAAGGACTATTCCGGACGCGACGCCGACGGCCGCGCCAGCGGCGGATGGGACACCGGCGACTGGACGCAGGCCGGTGAGTGCGCCAGCGGCGCGCCCGCCACCGCCAGCAGCTGGCACGGCACGCACGTAAGCGGCACCATCGCGGCGCTGACCAACAACGGCACCGCGCTGGCCGGCATGGCCGGGCAGGCCAAAGTGCTCCCGGTACGCGTGCTCGGCCATTGCGGCGGCCCGGTTTCGGACATCACCGACGGCCTGGTGTGGGCCGCCGGCGGTCACGTGGACGGGGTGCCGGACAATCCGCATCCGGCCAAGGTGATCAACATGAGCCTGGGCGGCGGCGGCTACTGCTACGCCGACTCGGCCTTCGCCGAAGCCATCGCCAAGGCCAACGAGCTCGGCGCCACGGTGGTGGTGGCCGCCGGCAACGACGGCACCAACACCGAGAACGCGGTGCCGGCCAGCTGCCCCGGCGCCATCACCGTGGGTGCCACCGGCATCGACGGCGGCAAGGCCGAATACTCCAACTTCGGCACGGCGGTGGCCCTGGCCGCGCCGGGCGGCGGCATCTGTCCCGACGACCGGTTGCCCGATTCCAGCGGCAGCTGCGGCGGCGTGGCGCCCGCCGCCGACGGTTTCGTGTGGTCGCTGGTCAACAGCGGCGACACCGCGCCCGAGGACGATGTCGGCGCCGGATACGTGTACTTCGCCGGTATGGCCGGCACGTCGCAGGCCACGCCGCACGTGGCGGCCACCGTGGCCCTGATCCTCGACGCGATGCAGACGGCCGGGCTGGACGCGCCGACCCCGGAGGCCATCCGCGGTTACCTGGTCGACAGCACACGAAGCTTCCCGATCGTGCCGCCTTCCAGCGAACCGATCGGGTCCGGCATCCTGGACGCCACGGCAGCCATCAACCTGGCTCTGGGCAACGACGCGGGCGATACCCCGGTCGCGCTGGACAACGGCGTCCCCGCGAACAACCTGTACGGCGCGGCCGGCGACAGCCTGCTGTTCACACTGGAAGTTCCCGAGGGCGCGCACAACCTCAGCCTGCGCAGCTTCGGCGGCATGGGTGACGTGAGCCTGTACGTCAGCGTGAACGGCGTGCCGGATGCCGACCATCACGACTACGCGTCGACCCGTACCGGCAACAACGAGTCGGTGGTGATCCGCACGCCGGCACCGGGCACCTACACCATCCGCCTCAGTGCCGGCGACGAGCACGCATTCCAGGGCGTCGGCCTGCTGGGCAACTTCACGGAATGACCCGTCGCGTACATCCGGACCTTGCGTGCCCGCCCGGTGGTGGCGGGCATGCGAATCCCGTTCCCCTCGACACGGCTTCAGGAGACACGCCATGAAACGCCTCATCACCTGCCTTGCCGCCGCGCTGTTGATGCCGGCCATCACCCCGTCCGCGCGGGCGGCCGACACCCCCGACGGACCCGGTCTGCCGCCACTGCAGACCTTCGGAGGCACGGTATCGGACCCGGTTGTGGCCGCTCCCTATGTCTATGTGCCTTCCGGGCGCGTGGTCACCGCATGGGATTACGCCTCCACCCACGCAGCACCTGCCGGCCCGGCCAGCTCTCCGGTACCCGGCATCATCAATGGACTGGTCAGGCTTGGCGGATATCTGTACGCCAGCTGGCGCGGCAGCGACGGCACCGGCGGCGTGGCCGCCTTTTCGCTGGACGACCCGGCGCACCCGGCGCTCGTATCCGTCGTCGACGACTATGTCGATGCCGAACACCGGTTTCCGGTGGGTATCGCCGCGGCGGCGGGACACCTGTACCTGTTCGACAGCGACCACGGGGTGTTTGTCGGCTCGCTGTCCGATCCCGGGCATCCGCAATTTCGCTGGTCGGGACTGACCGGCGGCGTGCAGTACAAGCACACTGTCGCCTACGGCCATACCCTGTACGCCATGGGGCGCACGCTCCTGGGCGGCTCCGTGTACCACGCCTACGACGTCAGCCATCCTGACGACCCGGTACTGGCCGGCAGTTTTTCAGGGGGCGGCACCGCCTTCTTCAATATACGCAGCGCCCCACCTCTCGCCGCCGGCGTGGGCACGCAAGTCAGCGTGCTCGACATAAGCAACCCCCGGGACATCCGCCTGCGCGGCAGCCTGCCATCACCGCCGGCCACGGATGCCCTCATGAGGAGCCACTACCTCTACAGCGTCGGTTTCGACGGCCTGGACGTCTGGGACATCGCCGACCCGGATCAGCCGGTCGCCCACGGCCACGTCGACATTCCGGCACTGGGTACCAGCGGTGTCGCCACATGGGCGGACGACGGCCTGCTGCTGACCGCCGATGATCGCCTGCAACGGCTCGACCTGTCGCGCCCGGACCGGCCGCGGCTGAGCGATACGGCCTGGCTCCCCGGCGGCGTGGCCGCTCGCGACGCCGCCCTGGTCGGCGATCATCTCGTCACCCTGCAGGCCAATTACGGCCTGGGCATTGCCGACGCCGACTCGCTGCAACCGCAGGCCCGTTTCGACGCCAACCTGCCGCCGCAACTGAACAAGCGCGATTTCGAAGGGTTCACGGTCAAGGCCCATCATGCTTATCTGGCCGCATGGGCCTACGGCTTGATCATCGCCGACATCAGCGACCCGCTGCATCCGGTGGAGACGGGGCGGCTCCCTTTCGGCTACGCCGACAACGTGGTCGTCCAGGGGTCGCTGGCCTACCTGACCAAGACCACCGAAGGCCCCGAGCTGGCCGTGGTGGATGTCGCCGACCCCACCCAACCGGCGCTGCGGGGGCGTTTCGGACTGCCCGGCCGGGTCGACAACCTGCAGATCGACGGGCACCACGCCTATCTCGCCGACTACAGCGTCGCCGGCACCCACGCACCGTCGGGCGGGCTGCGCATCCTCGACATCGCCGACCCCGACCAGCCGCGGCAGACCAGCCTCTACAGCGACCATTGCGAGCGGGCCTACGACGTGGCCGTCGATCATCGCACGCAACGTGCCTACGTGGCCTGCACGGAGGGGCTCCAGATCGTGGATGTCACCGACGCCGACGCGCCGCGAACCCTGGGCCGGTTCGCGGTGGAAAACGCCAGCCAGGCCACCGTCGCCCTGCGCGGTGACCGTGTCTGGTTCGGCAGCAGTCACGGCGTGTACGAAATCGACATCTCCGACCCGACGACGCCGGCACTCGTGCGCACGACTCCCACACATGGCACCGCTCCCGAGCATATCCGCGCCGTGGACGACGGCCGGGTCTTCGTGATGGGCAACACCGCCGGCATGCAGGTACTGGGTACCCGTGAACACCCCGTCCCGCTGACCAACGGCACGCCGGTGGCCGCAGAGGCCGGTGAAGCAGAGGATTCGCAATTGTTCGTCCTGGAGGTACCGGACGGCGCCCGCGCCCTGGGTCTGCGCAGTTTCGGCGGCCAGGGCGACATCACCCTGTATGCCGCCCAGGGCCACATGCCTACCGCGGCCGACCACGACTACGTCTCCGCACGGCCGGGCAACAGCGAAATGGTCACCGTCCCGAAACCGGCCGCAGGCCCCTGGTATATCCGCATCACCGGCACGACCCGATTCAGCGGCGTCCAGGTACTCGGCACCTTTCAGCCATGAGACGGTTCATTTTGCGGTTTCCGGTTCGCGCGCCCTCCGAG
>CAZMKO010000020.1:0-32034 GCA_964566965.1 uncultured Rhodanobacteraceae bacterium | reverse complement strand
GGGGCAGCGCGTACAGGACGGGTGCCGTCGTGGCGGGGGCCGTTGCCGCGGGAGACATCCCCGGCTCGGTGCTTTCGGTGCGGACGGGACGTGCATCCATGCGCTCGAGCCAGTTCGCGAATCCGGCCAGGAAGCCTCCCAGGGCGTCGTGCGTGGCCGGGTCGTGCAGGGCGCCGTCGGTGTCGAACAGGGTGGACGCGTCGGCGATGAACAGCGCCGGCGCGGGCATCACCGCGGCACCGATGGCGGTCAGGGTCTGGCGCAGCGCCGTCTGTGCCAGACGCGTACCCCAGCGTCCCGGTGTCGCGCCGGTGATTGCCACCGGCTTGTCCGGCAGGACCTCGCCGGGTGCAGGGCGGGACAGCCAGTCGATGGCGTTCTTCAGCACACCGGGCAGGGACTGGTTGTACTCGGGAGTGGCGATCAGCAGGCCGTCCGCGGAGGCCACGGCTTCGCGCAGGCGCCGAACGCCGGGCGGCGCGTCCGGTGCCGTCGCTTCAAGGTCTTCGTCGAACAGCGGAACCTCGGATAGTGCCTCGTAAAGCTCGATCCGCATGCCGGGTGGCGCGCGATGTGCGGCGGTGCGCAGCAGGCGGCGGTTGCAGCCGTCCCGACGCAGGCTGCCGGGCAATGCCAGAATGTGTCGCGGACGCAAAGGATGGGTGGACGGGGTCATGAAAAGGCTCCTTGAAGGGGTCGGATGAACAACAGCAGCGCACTGGCGAGGAGCAGCGCGCCGAGGGCGCGATCGATCCACACCCGGGTCGAGCTTCGGGCCACGTGACGGGCCAGCGCGTGGCCCGCGACGGCCCAGATCAGCAGGCACAGGCCGGAAATCACGACGAACAACGGCGCCAGTTGGGCGAAGGCGGGCCACGGCCCCGGCGCGGGCAAGGCGGCGGTCACCGTCAGCAGCATCACCCACGCCTTGGGGTTGAGGAACTGGAATCCGAACAGGCCGGCGAGGCCGGAAGGCAGCGGCGTGTCGCCTCGCGTGTTTCCGGCGGCCCGGGCCAGCGTCCAGCCCAGCCACGCCAGGTAGGCCGCGCCGCCGGTGGCCGTCAACAGCCGCAGCATGGGCCAGTGGATCAGCAGCGTGCCGAGCCCGATGTCGACCAGGGCCAGCATCGCAACTCCGCCCAGCAGCACCCCGGCGATGGCGGGCAGGGCGCGTCGCACGCCCGGCATGGCGGCATGCATCACCACGAGGTTGTTGGGGCCGGGCGTGATGGCGGCGACCAGAAGCAGCCCGGAGATGGCGAAAAGGGGGGACATGGAGGGATGTGCTCACTGGTGCCTGAATGTGACGGTGATGCCATGGTATGGCTGTAAAATGGTTCATGCCGCGTATCATTGGTCTAATATATGGACCATGAAAGACTTGCCGTTGAATGCGTTGCGGGTGTACGCGCTGGTTTGCGCGTGCGGCGGCGTGCGTGCCGCGTCGCGCGAACTGGGTGTGGCGCATTCGTCGGTCAGCCGGCATGTGTCGGAACTGGAAAGCTGGCTGGGTGTTCCGCTTGGCGAGCACGTCGCCGGGCGTCGTGGCTGGGTGCCGACCGCGCAAGGCGAGGTGTTGGGCAAGTCGGTCCTGGCCGCCCTTCAGGAGATGCAGACGGCGACGGCCACGATCCGGGAAAGACGCTCGCCGTTTGCCGTCACGTTGTCGGCCGCGCCGTCATTCGCGGCCCGCTGGTTGTTGCCGCGGCTGCCGGCCCTGGAACGGGCGCATCCGCGCATCGACCTGTCGGTGGTGGTCAGCCAGCACCTGGACGCCTTGGCCGCGCGACAGATCGACATGGCCGTGCGCATGGGACATGGGCCGTGGCCAGACCTCGACTGTCGGCCGCTGATGGATGATGCGTTGTATCCGGTCATGAGTCCGGCCTATTGGCAGGCGCACGGCCGTCCGTCGCAGCCGCGGCAATTGCAGGGGTTGCGCTTGTTGCACGATCGCGATCCGCAGGCCGGCTGGGAACGCTGGCGCCGGCAGTTCGGCCCGGACGACCTGAGCCTGCTGACGGGCCCGCGGCTGGCATCGTCCGACCTGCTGTTGCGCGCGGCGGCGCAGGGGCAGGGCGTGGCACTGGCGCGGCACCGCCTGGTCGCGGCGGAGGTCGCCGCGGGAAGCCTGGTGCGCCCCTTCGGCGGGCGCGAGGTGCCGGTGCCGGACGCCTACTGGATCGTGTCGCCACGTACCGCGACACCGCCACGGCATGCGGTCGGGGTGGTTGCCGGCTGGTTGAAGGATCAGGCCGCACATTGACGGAGCTCGTGTCGGGCCCCGGTGGCGGGCTGCAACGGCGGCTGTCCGGCGTGTGGTCGCCGGACTCCCCGCCGGGTTCCGCGGCCGCTAACATGGACCCGCAGACGGTCGGCCCCGGGCGTACACCGGGCGGACGGTTGCGCATGCACGGCTTGACGAATTTTCCGACAGGAGCGGATATGGGCGCCATGATGGTTGCCGCGGACACGCCTGTCCGCGGGGAGCGGGCTTGATGGGGCGGCATCGACGTCGCCGCCGCTGGCCCTGGGTGGTGGCCGCCGGCCTGTTGGCGTGCGGCGCGCTGGCGTGGTGGTTTCCGGCGCGCTGGGTCTGGCCGTGGATACAGGCGCAATACCCGGCGGTGCATGCGCGGACGGTGGCTGGCAGCATCTGGAACGCCCATCTGGACGGCCTGGTCGTCAACGGCCAGCGTTTCGGGCGACTGGACTGGTCGTTGAGCCGACGCAGCGTATTCGGCCATCCGCGTGCACGATTGCACCTGGCCGGCGACGAAGTGATGGCCAACGGTCATATCGCGCGTGCCGACGGCGGCGCTATCGTGTTGGACAACTGGCGTTTCCAGGTACCGTTGGCGCGCCTGAAGGTGTTGTGGCCCACCGCCATGACACTGGGCGGTCGTTTGCGGGGACAGGTGCGCCGCCTGCGCCTGTCCGACGGCTGGCCGACGGTCCTCGAGGCGGACGTTGCCTGGCACGATGCGACGGCCACGACGCGGGACGGTCGTACAGTGGCCCTGGGCGGCTTTCGTTCGCACTGGACCGCTCCGGGTGGCAGCGTGGTCCAGGCCGATCTGGACGACAGCGGTGACGGGCCGGTGGCGCTGGACGGCCGCTTCGTGGTCACCTCGCTGGGCTGGCGCCTGGATGCGCGCGCACGTGCGCGGCGTCCCGAGCCGGGTTTGGATGCCCTGCTGCGGCAACTGGGCGAACGCGACGCGGACGGTGCCGTGAGCTTGCGGCGACGTGGTGGGCTGGCACGTTGACACCCGCCGCCGGGCGACGGTCCGGGCCGGTATCGATTCGACGAGGGAGATACGCGATGACACCCGATGAGCACTGGCTGGACCGCGCCCTGGGCACCGCGCGCGAGGCGGCGCGGGCCGCCGCCGAGGTGATTGCGCGCCACCGCGCGCGCGGCTTCGAGGTGGACTACAAGGCCGACGCCAGTCCGGTGACCGAGGCCGACCGCGACGCCGAGCACGCCATCCGTGCCGTGTTGCGGCGCGACTTTCCGGACCACGCCATTTATGGCGAAGAACATGGCCGCGACGGCGATGGTGCCTGGTTGTGGCTGGTCGATCCGCTGGACGGTACCAAGAGCTTCGTGCGTGGCACCGCTTTCTATTCCACGCAGATCGCCTTGATGCATGCCGGCGAGCTGGTGCTGGGCGTCTCGGCCGCGCCGCATGCCGGCGAAACCCTGTGGGCGCGCCGTGGCGGCGGGGCCTGGATGAACGGCCGACCGATTCGCGTGGCCGCCACCGACCGTCTGGCCCGTGCCGCCGTATCCACCGGCAACGTGCGCCGCCTGGCCGCGGAGGTATCGCGCTGGCGGGCCCTCGGCGACCTCATCGGCGATGTCGATCGTATTCGCGGTTACGGCGACTATTGTCATTACCACCTGCTGGCGCGTGGCGCACTGGACGTGGTGATCGAATCGGACGTGAATATCCTCGACGTGGCGGCCCTGGCCGTCATCGTGCGTGAAGCCGGCGGCGTATTCACCGATCTGGACGGCGCCGAGCCGACGCTGGACACGCGCAGCGTGCTGGCGGCCGTGCCGACCTTGCACGAGGAGGTCCGGGGGCGGCTCGCGCCTTGACGACGTCGTACAATGCCCGCATGCCGAAACCGCCCAACATCCTGGCCCGCCGTCGCAGCACCGGCAGTACCTTCCTGCGTACCGAACAACTGGATCTGGAATTCAGCAACGGCGTGCGCCGTACCTACGAGCGCATCCTCAACGCGGGCCGCGGCGCCGCCATCATCGTGCCGATGCGCGACGCGGACACGGTCCTGCTGGTGCGCGAATACGGTGCCGGCGTGGAACGCTACGAGCTGGGGCTTCCCAAGGGACGCCTGGATCCCGGTGAAAGCGTGGTCGAGGCGGCCGACCGCGAACTGAAGGAAGAGGCCGGTTACGGCGCCAACCAGCTTGCCGTGCTGGGAAAGCTGTCGCTGGCCGCGGCGTACATGAGCCACCTTACGCACGTGGTGCTGGCACGTGACCTATACCCCGAGCGCCTGCCCGGCGACGAACCCGAGGAGATGGAAGTGGTCCCCTGGAAAATGTCCGAACTGCATACCCTGATCGCGCGCGACGACGTGACCGAAGGCCGCACCATCGCGGCCCTGTTCATGGCGCGCGAGTATCTGGCCGGCCGGTACCATCCGGCATGAGTGCCGATCGCGAAAACCTGCCTTCGCTGGAGGCGCTGTGCGCGCTGGCGGTGCGTGCCGGCGAGGCGATTCTGGAGGTCTATGCACGCGAGGATTTCGAGGTTGCGTGCAAGTCCGACGATTCGCCGCTGACCGCGGCCGACCTGGCCTCGCATCGTCTCATCGTCGAGGGATTGCACGAGTTGACGCCGGCGATTCCGGTGCTGTCGGAGGAGTCGGCCGATATCGCCTGGGACACGCGCCGGCAATGGTCGCGTTACTGGTTGGTCGATCCCCTGGACGGCACGCGCGAGTTTCTCAAGCGCAACGGCGAGTTCACCGTCAACATCGCGCTTGTCGACGGGCATCGCAGCGTCATGGGCGTGGTGCTGGCGCCGGTCACCGGCGAGCTGTTTTTCGCCAGCGCCGACGCGGGTGCCTTCATGCGTCGGGGCGGACACACCGCGCCCCTGCGTACTCGCGCGCCGGCGTCCCCGGTGGTGGTGGCCGGCAGCCGTTCGCACGGCAGCGCGCGCCAGGCCGAGCTGCTTTCCGGCATCGGCGAATACACCTCCGTGGCCATGGGTTCGTCGCTGAAATTCTGCCTCATCGCGCGCGGCGAGGCCGACCTGTACCTGCGCGCCGGACCCACCTCCGAGTGGGATACCGCGGCCGCGCACTGCGTGCTGGAGCAGGCCGGTGGCGCGGTCACGCAGCTGGATGGCAGTCCCCTGGTCTACAACACCAAGGATTCGCTCCTGAATCCCGAGTTCCTGGCCGTGGGCGATCCGTCGCACGACTGGCCGGGCTGCTTGTCCGGTGTCCAGGATTTCATAAAACCCTTGTAGGAGGGGCTTCAGCCCCGATTGCCGGAGTAGGCCGGATGCCCTCGCAAGCACGGGCCAATCGCGGCTGAAGCCGCTCCCACAGGGCACCTCGAAAAACGCCCGATCGGTGTAGGAGCGGCGGAAGCCGCGATCAATCTGGCCGCAGGACACGCCATTTTCCCGCGTTGCCGGTCGCGCCTTCCAGCGCTCCTACCGTGGCCTTGATGAAAATCCAGGTTTTTCGAGGTTCCCCACAGGGCTTGCCTGGCATTTCCTGAAACCCGCTGTGGGAGCGGCCCATGGCCGCGATTCTTCCCTACGGCGTGACCCGCCCGAGCTGCCCGGCGGTAAGCTCGCCGCTGATGCCGGTGCGGGTGCCGTCGGCGCGGATGGCAATGGTGCGCGGCAGCTCGCCGCCCCAGTCGGGATCGAGCAGGTAGTTGAGGCGTTCGGGAGCCGGCTCGGCGTAGAAGTAGGTGGCCTTGCCTGCGTCCGCCATGCCCATGGCCTGCAGGCGCGCGGTGACGGCTTGCCGTTGGGCGGGGCCGTCGGTGGCGACCAGGACCAGTTCGACGGTGTCGGGATGGGTCCGTTGCAGCTTGGCCAGTGCACTGAGGTTGGCTTCGCAGTAGGCGCAATCCAGCGACCACAGCGCGATGATGCGCTCGCCGTGCGTCGGTGGCGCGGTCAGTGCCGGGATGGTGCCGGCGTCGAGCGGGGCCGGTTCGGCGGCGTGGACGTGGCCGGTCACCAGACCGGCGAGAACAAGGCAGAGCAGGACGTGTTTCATGGTCGTGCCGGTGCGTCGACGGGAAGCAGGCGGAAGCCGCCGGCGGTGTTCCAGGCCACCCGGGCGTGGCCGTCGTGGAGCAGCAACTGCGGGGAATAGACGGCCTCGGCCGATTGCGCGAGAGGGCGGGCGGCATCGAAGTGCGCGCCGCCGTCGTGTGATGTGCGCAGCATCAGCCGGTAGCCTTTGGCATCGACCTGGTTCCAGACCACCCACACCGTGTCGCCATGCACGGCGACGTCGGCGTGACTGGCGCCGGCACCGCCGATCCGGAGCCGGTGCGTGGGCCGCTGGCCCGGGTGCAACTGGCCGTACCAGATCGCCGGCCCGTGTGCGGCCTCATACCATACGGCGTGGCGCACCCCCGCGGCGTCGATGGCCAGACCGGGGCCGTGATGCGGGCAGGCGGCGATCTGCCAGTGGCTGAAGGTGGCCCGTTCGGCGTGGCTGGCGCGGCCGTCGGTGTGCAGCACGGCGTAGGCGTGATCGCGCAGATTGTCGCCGAAGACGCCGCGGAAGAACGCCGCGACTTCGCCGTGCGGCGTGGTGGCCAGCGCGATGCGGCAGCATTCGCAGCTGTGGTCCATCAGCTTGCGCTCGCGCTCGAAGGTCTTGCCGCCATCGCGGGACCAGCTGTAGTAGACGGCGGCGCCCTGGTAGGCATGGCCACCGGCCTTGGCCTTTTCCAGGTCGCGCTTGTCGATCCAGGCCACCACGATGTCGCCGTTGCCGGCCACGGCCAGGGCGTCGAAGCGGTGGGTGATCCGGGCGCGGTCGTGGTGCACGGTAACCGGTGCCGAGAAGGACTTGCCTCCGTCGACGGAGCGCGCGAAGCGCACGTAGCCGGTCCAGGGCGCCTTGAGCGGATGCGACCAGGTGACGTCGATCTGTCCGTGCGGCCCGAACGCGATCTTGGGTCGGTTTTCACCGCTGGCGTAAACGGCCTCGGCCACCGCGTTCACATTGACCGGTGTGGTGAAGGTCTTGCCCAGATCGTCGGAGCGGCGCAGCTGCACGTGGCCGTCATGCACGTCGACCAGCCACAGCCGGCCGTCGGCGTCGAAGGCGGCGCTGGCGCCCAGTGCCGGCTCGTGCGCCATGGCCGCCATGTCGTGCGGGTGCGCGGGCACGGGGGCCGACACGGCCAGGGCCAGGAAGACGAACAGCAGGCGGACGGTGGTGTTCATGGCGCGCTTACAGTTCCCATTGCAATGTGGCGAACCAGGTACGGCCCGCATAGGGATGGTAGACCCAGTAGCGGGTGTTGGTCAGGTTGTCCACGCCCAGCGCGGCGGTCCAGTGCGGCGCGGGATGCCAGCGCAGTTTGGCATCGGCCACGGTGAAGGCGCTGACGGCGCCGTAGGTATCCACGAAATCGCTGTTGTCCAGGGTGCCGTACTGGTGGCCCGAACGGCGCACGCCCAGCGCGGCGTCCCAGCCCGGGGCGAAGCGCCAGTCCATGAACAGGCTGGCGCGTACGCGCGGAATACGCGGGAAGCGCTTGCCTTCGGCCGGCGGATACGGCCGGTCGCGCCGGGTGGTGGCATCGTTCCAGGCCAGGCTGGCGTCGATGTCCACGCCCGGCAGTACGTCGCGCAGGGTCAGCGCGCCTTCGATACCGCGCATGCGCACGGCGTCGATGTTTTGCACGCGGGTCACCGGCACGGGCAGGGTGATGTCGGTCTGCGAGTACAGGGTGTCGGCGAAACGGTCCTGGTACAGGGTCACGCGCCAGCGGCCACGGGCCAGTTCGCGGCTCAGTTCCAGCTCGGTGGACCAGTCGCGCTCGGGAGCGAGGTCGGGGTCGTTGTCGACGATGGCATGGCCGGACAACGACCCCTGGAACAGTTCTTCCACTGTGGGGTAGCGCACCGCCTTGCCGAACGACAGGCGCAGTTGCCACGGGTCGGCGAAACGCCACTCCAGGCTGGCCTTGGGCGACAGGTCGCTGCGTTGGCGGGACGGATAGACGGCCGTGTCGGCGGCATCGGCCTGCAGACCGCGATAGGCGCGCCACTGCTCCCAGCGGGCGCCGAGTACCAGGGTCCAGGCCGGAGCGACGTCCCAGGTGTCCTGCAGGTAGACGGCGCGGGTCAGGGTGCGCCCGCCGTAGGCGCGGGTGCGCGTGCCGCGACGACCATGGCGCCAGTCGTCGAGGGTGTGGACGCGCGAGTCGAGATCGTAGCGGTCCAGGTGCAGACCGGCCTGCAGCAGGTGGTTGTCGCCCACCGGGCCGCCGCTGCGCAGATCCAGTGTCCACCAGCCGGAGCCGCTCATGTCGGCCAGGCTGCCGGCCGGGGTGGTGGTGTCTTCCGGCGCGGAGGGAGCGTCGGCGCTGCGGGTGATGTCGCGCTGGAAATCGAAGTGGCTGGTGGTGGCGCTCCAGGTCCATTCGGGACCGATCCGGCCGTCCAGTTGCAGGCCGGCCAGGATGTGGGTCTGGTCGCTGCGGTCGGGCGCCAGAGCGCTGTCGGGGAGGGTCCAGGTCTGGCCGTCGATACGCACCGTGCCGCGTCGCACGGTCCGGCCGTCGGCGTCGCGCAGGAAGCTGCGGGTGCGGTCACTGGCGTCGTTGTGCCATGCCCCCAGCGTGACCCGCGCGTCCAGGTGCTCGCCGACGGCCACGCCCAGTTGCAGGGTGGCCTGGGTCTGTCGGGTGTGCTGGATGGCGTTGGCGCCATATACCAGGCGCGGGCGGCCGTCGGGGTTGCGGTCGGCACTGGCGCCGGTGACGGGTACGGCCGCGTCGTCGTCGCCGCCGGCGCGGGCCAGGGCGTACTGCATGGGCTGGCCGTGGTTGTCCAGCCGGTCGGCCGACAACAGCCAGCGCCAGCGGCCGCGGCGGTCGCCGAGGTGGGCGGACAGGTGCGTGCCCTGGTAGTGGCCGCCGGCACCGTAGTCGTCGCGGAAATCCTGTGTCAGCCATTGCGCGGACGCGCCGGCGACGAGGCGATCCGGCAGCCGGGTGTGCAGCAGCACCGTGGCGCCGGCGGAGTTGCCCGGATACAACGCCGAATAGGGGCCGTACAGCACGTCCACCGAAGCCACCGAGTCGGGTGCCACCATGCCCCAGCGCGGTGCCCCGTCCCAGCCGCTGGTCATCAGGTTGGACAGCAGCAGGCCGTCGGCGTACAGCAGGCTGCGCGCGCTCTGCAGGGTGCCCGCAGTGCGGCTGCTGATGATGGCGTTGGGGTCGCCGATGTAGCGCTGGCGTACCTGCAGGTTGGGCAGGTAGCGCAGCATGGCGGCCGTGTCGGCCACGTTCTGTCGGGTCAACGTGGCGCGCGTGCGGTGCTCGCGGGTACCGGTGGCGGTCGGTACGGCGGGCAGGGCTGCCTCGACGCGTATCGCGGGCAGTTGCTGCGGGTGGGTGGGCACGTCCGCGGCCGCCACGGTCAGGGGGGAAAGCAGGCAAACGGCGAGCGGGTGGGCAAGGCGCACGGTCGTCATTCCATGGGGACAAGTCGCCATGACAGGGTAGTCGCCGGCCGCGTGTGGCGCGTGTGGCATATGCGCACATGCGGCACGGGCGCGCACCGCATGCCGCGGGTGCCGGTCATGGGGTGCGGGATTGGTGCGGATCGGCCCAGACACTGCAGGCGGTGCCGTGGCGGGCCCGCCGCGCGGCCGACCGGGCCAGGGCGGCGAATCCGCAGGCCATGGCCAGCGCCACCAGGTCGACGCCTGCCAGGGCCGGCTGCGCGGCGGCCAGGCTGCGCCAGGGCCACCAGCCGGTCGCCATCCCGTGTACCAGCGGCACGATCGCCGTCACGGCGGCGGCCAGCCACAGCAAATGGCGCGCGGCGTGAATCGGCGGGCGCCGGCAGGCCCAGCCCAAGCAGGCCGCCCAGGTGACGAAGCACACGCCGTACGTGTAGTGGTCGCCGAGGCCCAGCGCCGGCAGTAGCTGGGCGGCCACGAAACTGGCCGACACCGCCACGCACAGGCCGATGCACACGCCCACCGTGGCCCGTGCCATGGCCAGGGGCGCGCGTCCCTGTGCCGCTTGCCGCCGCTTGCGCCGTTTCTCGATCCACAGCAGGTTGCCGGAGTAGAACAGGAACGAGCCGCCTACGCCGAGCAGGAAGTACAGCCACGGTACGACGGCATTGCCGTAGTCGCCGTAATGCAGCGCGTAGGTTGCCGCCAGGGTGGCGTGGTTGGCATCGCGGCGGCCGGGCAGTTGTGTGGCCAGCACGCGGCTGTCGGTGGCATCCAGTGCCACCGCGCCGGCGCCCAGTCCGCGCGGCGAGGTTCCGGTGATCTCGATGACGGCATGCGCGTCGCCGGCGTGGGCCAGCTTCAGGTAGGTGGGCCGGAAGCCGGCCACGCCCTGCGCGGCGGCCACCTCCACGGCGCGTTGCCGCAACCGGGACAGTGGGAGCAACGGCTCGGCATGCCCGGACGCCGCCCTTACCGGTGCGGTGTTCATGGCGGCGCCGGAGGCCGTCATCAGCTGGCCGCGGAATACCAGCGGATTGAGTGTCAGCATCGCCACCAGCAACAGGCACAGCACCGCGCCGGTGATCGCGAACAGCATGTGGAACGGCAGGCTGAATACGCCGATGACGTTGTGCGCGTCCTGCCAGAAACGTTTCAGGTTGTGCCCCGGACGCAGCGCGAACAGGTGTCCGACCAGGGTGGGCAGGTGGATCACCATGCCCGACACCAGGGCCACCCCGTACAGCAGTGCCACCAGGCCCATGAGCCAGGTGCCCCACGGCGGCGCGCCCAGGGCGTAATGCAGTTCGTTGACCAGCTCCGGCAGCGCCGCGCCGGGTTCCTCCGGTCCACCGGTCGCGTCACCGGCGGTGGCGAATTGCCAGGTGCCGTCGGCGTCCTGCCAATAGGCGGACATCACCACGTAGTCGCTGCCGGGGAAGGTCATGCCGACGTGGGTGCGGGCGGCCGGGTGCCGGGCCAGTACCTGGTCCAGCAGGGACTGGGCATCGCCGATGGTGGCCGCGGCGGCGGGTGCGCCGGCATCGTGCATCGACGCCCAGCGTTGCAGCGGCTGCTGGAACACGGTGATGGCACCGGCGTAGAAGGCCACGAACAAGGCGAAGCCGGCCACCACGCCGACCCAGCCATGCAGCGTGGTGAAGGTGCGCAGGGTGCGGGAGGAAAATTTCATGTCGATGCCTTCAACGCACCCAGCCTGCCGACTGCGCCAGGTGCAGCAGGGCCAGGCCGGCCACGGCCAGGGTGCCCAGCCCGATCCACGCGCGGCGACCGCTGGCAAAGCGGAAACTGGCACATGCCACGCCCGTCCAGACCGGGAAAAAGGCCACCAGCCCGGGAACCAGGGTGGTTTCCCACGGACCGGGAAGCAACCAGCATGTCCAGCCGACCAGGGCCGCGGCGACGAAAAACCCCGCCACCACGCCGGCGCTGGCGCGGCCCCACATCAGGTGTCTCCGGACGCCGGGAGCGGCGTGGCGCGGGTCGTCAGCAGCGCCAGCCAGGGCCAGGCCGGCAGTGCCAGCATCCAGGTCACCAGCATGACGCAGGTCCCCGTGACCGGGCCGAGCGCGATGATCCACGCCCCCAGCGCCAGCAAGGCCAGCGCCAGGCCGGCCACGGCCAGGCCGCGTGCGAGGCGGCGCGGTACCGACCACAGGCAGTGCCGGGACGCGGCGTACAGCAGCGCGGCGGAGCACACCGCCGCCAGCAGGCCGAAAGCTGTCCACCACGGATTCACCACGTCTCCCTCACCAGCGATACCGCGCGCTGGCGGTCACATTGCGCTCGTAGCCGTAGTAGCACCACGTGGCACTGTCGCACGAGGAGATGTATTCGCGGTCGAACAGGTTGCTGACGTTGAGCTGCAAACGCCAGCCCGCCACGTCGTAATGCACCGTGGCGTCGGCCAGGGTGTAGGACGGGGTTCTCCATTCGTTGTAGATGTCGCCGTAGTGCTTGCCCACGTAACGCACGCCGGCACCGAAGCCCAGCCCGGCCAGGGGGCCGGCGACGATGGTGTAGTCGGCGCCGAACGCGGCCTGCCATGTCGGCAGCCGCGGGATCTGCTTGCCCAGCGAGGCGGCTTCGGTGCTGTGGGTCACCTTGGAGCGGCTGTAGGTGACGTCGCCATACAAGCCGATGTTGCGGCCGACATTCCAGCGTCCTTCCAGCTCCACGCCACGCAGGCGCGTTTCGCCCTGCTGGACCTGGAACAGGGCGTGGTTGGGGTCGACGGTGAGCGAATTTTTCTGCGTGATCTGGTAAGCCGCCAGGGTCAGCAGGCCGTCGGCTCCCGCCGGCTGGTATTTCAGACCGGCCTCGTACTGGTCGCCCGTGGTGGGCTTGAAGGCGCGGCCGGAAAAATCGGTGCCGACGGTGGGCTGGAACGAGTGCGACCACGACACATAGGGTGCCCAGCCGCTGTCGAACAGGTAGTTGACGCCGACGCGGCCGGAGAAGGCGTGGTCGCGCTGGTCGTCGCCGGTGGCGCCGATCAGTTGCTCGGTATCGGTGTCGACGTGGTCCTGGCGGCCGCCGACGGTGATGCCCCAGCGCTCGACGCGGATCTGGTCCTGCGCGTACACACCCAGCTGCTTCTGTATCTGCCGCGTGTGCGTGGTGTAGGCCGGTACCGTCACCGGCGCGCCGTAGACCGGATCGAAGATGTCCAGGGTGGGGGCGTTGAAGTCGAAGGCGGAGGCGTAGTCGTCGTTGGAGCGGCGATAGTCCACGCCGGCCAGCACGGTGTGCTGCAGCGCGCCGGTGTCGAAGTTCCAGCGCAGGTTGCTGTCCACGCTGAAAGTCTTGGTGTGGTTCTCGTTGGGAAAGGCGTAGCGCAGCAGCGTGCGTTCGTCGTCGAGCAGGCCGAAGGCGCCGAGATTGGCGCCGTTGTTGTCCACGTCGGCTTTGCCGTAGCGCAGATTCTGGCTGAAGGTGACGCCGTTGGCGAAATCGTGGCGGAACTCGTAACCCAGCGAAGCGATCTTCTTGTCGTAGTCGTTCTGGCCCGGCTCGCCGGTGAAGCGATGACGGGAAATCCGGCCGTGCGGATTGGGCAGCAGGGTGCCGTCGGCGGGCAGGAAGCCGCTGCCGGAGGCGGTGTCGCCCTTCTGGAAACGCGACAGCAGGGTCAGCGAGGTGGCGTCGGAGGGCTGCCAGGTCAGGGCCGGGGCGATGAAGTAGCGGTCGTCCTTGATGTGGTCGACCATGGTGTCGCTGTGGCGTGCCAGGCCGGTCAGCCGGTAGCGCAGGTGTCCGTCGTCGTCGAGCGGGCCGCCGAAATCGAACTGGCCCTGGCGCAAGTTGAAGCTGCCCACCTGCAGGCCCAGTTCATGCAGCGGTTGCGCGGTGGGACGCTTGCTGACCAGGTTGAGCATGCCGCCGGGCGGCATGGCGCCGTAGAGCACCGAGGACGGCCCCTTGATCACCTCCAGCCGTTCCAGGCCGTAGGGTTCGATGCGCATCAGGCTGGTGGCGGAGCCGCCCGGCAGGGCCAGCCCGTCCAGGTAGCGCGCCGGTGCGAAACCGCGTACCAGCAACCAGTCGCTGCGCGAATCGGGACCGTAGGCGCCGCCCTGCGTGCCGGCGGTGTACCACATGGCCTCCTCCAGGCCGTGGATGCCGCGTCGGCTCATCTGTGCGTCGGTGAGCACCGAGATCGACTGCGGGATGGCCACGATCGGGGTGTCGGTCTTGGTGGCCGAATCACTCTTGCGCACGATCGGCGCGGTGACGTGCACCGCTTCCAGTGCGGTCTCCGAGGCCGGTGGCGGCGCGTCGGTGGTGTCGGTGGCCGCGGCGGCGAACAGAGGCGGGGGCACGGATGCCGACAAGGCCAGGCAGGCCACGGACAGGACGGTGCGTACGGCGGGTGCCGGAAGGCGACCGCGACGGCGTGCCGTCGGGACGGAGAAAAGAGGCATGGGGGTCCCTGTGACAAGGCATGTATTGAGAATCATTCGCATGATAAGCCTGTCCAGGGTACTGTCAACCACGTGCGGCGTTTCCTTGTCGCCGACAGCCGCGATCAGTGCTTGCGGCTATCTCGTCATCGCGGCTGAAGCCGCTCCTACAATTGATCGGCAGTTTTTCGAGGCTCCCCGAAGGGCCGGGTGGCCTATTTGTCCACGAAGGCGCGCTCGATGACGTAGTCGCCCTGCTGGCGTGTGCGCGGCGAAATCTGGAAACCGCGGCCGTCGAGCAGGGCGCAGGTGTCTTCCAGCATGGCCGGGCTGCCGCAGATCATGGCACGGTCCTCGGCCGGGTCCAGGGGCGGCAGGCCGGTGCGCGTCGACAGCGTGCCGTCGACGATGGCGTCGGTGATGCGGCCGTGGTGACGGAAATCCTCGCGGGTCACCGTGGGGTAATAGATGAGCTGCTCGCGCACCATGTCGCCCAGGTATTCGTGGGCGGGCAGCTCCCTCTCCAGATAGTCGGCGTAGGCGAGGTCGGATGCGTGGCGCACACCGTGGCACAGCACCACTTTTTCGAACATCTCGTAGGTGTCCGGGTCGCGCACGATACTGAGAAACGGCGCCAGGCCGGTGCCGGTGGCCAGCAGATACAGCCGCTTGCCCGGCCTGAGGTCGCCCAGCACCAGGGTGCCGGTGGGCTTGCGGCTGACGATGATCTCGTCACCCGGTTTGACGTGTTGCAGACGCGAGGTCAGGGGCCCGTCGGGCACTTTCACCGACAGGAATTCCAGGTGTTCCTCGTAGTGTGCGCTGGCGATGGAATAGGCGCGCATCAATGGACGCTGGTCCACCTTCAGCCCGATCATCACGAAGTGGCCGCTGTCGAAGCGCAGGCCGGGATCACGCGTGGTGCGGAAGCTGAAGAGTTTGTCGTTCCAGTGGTGAACGTCGAGGACGTGCTCGGTTGCCAGAGTGACCATGGGGAATCGGGTTCGTGGGACGGTGATACGGGGGCATGCCGCGCGGGACATGTTGTAAAATGCGGATTTTCCGCGAAAACCTTGCACCAGACCATGCCGCAGGATCCGACACCGATGAACACCGATGCCCGTCCCGCCGTCGTGCGGTCTGCCGGAAGGGGCGGAGATAGCTGGCGTTTGTGCGTGGCGCCGATGATGGATTGGACCGATCGGCATTGCCGGCAATTTCACCGTTTGCTGTCTCCGCATGCCCGATTGTACTCGGAGATGGTCACCGCTGCCGCCCTGGTACATGGCGATCGGGAACATCTGCTGCGCCATGGCGGCGAGCATCCATTGGCCCTGCAGCTGGGCGGCAGCGACCCGGCGGCACTGGCGCAGGCCACCTGCTACGGTGCCGAGGCCGGTTACGACGAGATCAATCTCAACGTGGGCTGCCCGTCCGACCGCGTGCAGTCGGGGCGCTTCGGCGCCTGTCTGATGCGTGAGCCGGCGTTGGTCGGCGACTGTGTCCGTGCCATGCGTGCGGCCACCGACGTACCCGTCACGGTGAAATGCCGCATCGGCGTGGACGACCAGGACGCCTACGCGGACCTGCAGCGCTTTACCGACGTCATGTGCGGGGCCGGCGTCGAGGTGCTCGAGGTGCATGCACGCAAGGCCTGGCTGAAAGGCTTGTCGCCCAAGGAGAACCGCGATATTCCGCCGCTGGACTATGAACGCGTGTACCGGCTGAAGCGCGAGTACCCGCATCTGGTCGTCGTCATCAACGGCGGCATCACGACGCCGGCCGAGGTGCTCGCCCACCTGCGCCATGTGGACGGGGTGATGCTGGGGCGCGCGGCCTACCGCGATCCGTGGATCCTGGCCGAGCTGGAGCATGCCTTGTGGGGTACGCCGCTGCCCACGCGGGCCGGTGTCGTGCGTGCGTTGCGCGGCCATGTCGAGGCCGAGCTGGCCGCCGGCGCACAGCTCAAGCACATCGCGCGACACCTGCTGGGGTTGTTCCAGGGGCAGCCGCGTGCGCGCCGCTTCCGGCGCCTGCTCAGTGAAGGCATGCATGCCGCGGGGGCGGATTTCGGCCTGCTGGAGCGGGCCCTGGACGTCGTGGCGCCGGTCGCCGCCGAGGCGGCCTGAACCGCGTCGCCGGGGTTTTGTTCAGGTTCAGCACGAATTCAATCCGACAAGGCATCATGGATCAATGACACGTTGGCTGAACAAACGGTGGCGCGCCCACGCCATGCTCGCCGGCACCCTGTGCGTCGGCATGGCGTGCGGGGCGTTGGCGGCGCAACCGGTGCCGGACAGCAGCAGTGCGTCGGCCGGCGTGGCGCCGGTGACATCGGCGATGAGCCTGGAGCAGGCGGTGGCCAAGGTACAGGGTGAAACCCACGGCAAGGTGCTGCGCGCCGACACGCGCCAGTACGGCGACGCCCCCGAGTACCGCATCAAGGTATTGACGCCGGATGGTCATGTACGTGTGATATCCGTTCGTGCGCGGCCGGTCCGCGCTTCTGAAGACTGACACGAGGAGACACATTGATGCGCATCCTTTTGGTGGAGGACGAGGCACCGCTGCGCGAGACGCTGGCGGCGCGCCTGAAACGCGACGGTTTCGCCGTCGACACGGCCCAGGACGGCGAGGAAGGCCTGTATCTGGGACGCGAGGTGCCATTCGATCTGGCGATCATCGACCTGGGCCTGCCGAAGATGTCGGGCATGGATCTGGTGCGCTCGCTGCGCGAGGAAAAGTACAGCTATCCGATCCTGATCCTGACCGCGCGTTCCAGCTGGCAGGACAAGGTCGAGGGGCTCAAGCACGGTGCCGACGACTACCTGGTCAAACCCTTCCACGTGGAGGAACTGCTGGCGCGCATCAACGCGCTGGTGCGCCGCGCCAGTGGCTGGTCCAAGCCGATCCTGGCCTGTGGCCCCATCCACCTGGACACCACCGCGCAGACCGTGGCCGTCAACGACAAGCCGGTGGATCTCACCAGCTACGAGTACAAGGTGCTGGAATACCTGATGATGCACGCCGGCGAGCTGGTCTCCAAGGCCGACCTCACCGAACACATCTACCAGCAGGATTTCGACCGCGATTCCAACGTGCTCGAGGTCTTCATCGGCCGCCTGCGCCGCAAGCTCGACCCGGAAGGCAGCATCAAGCCGATCGAGACCGTGCGCGGGCGTGGTTACCGTTTCGCCATTCCGCGCAACGAGCCGGAAGAGGAGGAGGCCTGATCGGTCTCCCGCCTGCCATCGACCGGATAGGATGACATTTCGTGTCACGGCGTCCCTTGTCCCTGGCCGCCAGGTCCACCCTGGCCACGATCCTGGCATTGGTCGCCTTCCTGAGCCTGACCGGCCTGGCCCTGGATCGTGCCTATTACGAGGGCGCGCGTTCCAGCCTGCAGGACCGCATGCAGGGCTACGTCTACGCTCTGCTGTCGGCCACCGACGTGGCACGCGGCGGCAAGGTGCTGGTTCCCGACACCATGCCCAACGCCGATTTCCTGCGTCCGGGATCGGGGCTGTATGCCACCATCAACGGCGAGGGCGGTTTCCACTGGGAATCGCCCTCGGCGATCGGCCGCAGCCTGCCGTTGGAAATGCAGCTCACGCCGGGACGGCCGGTATTTCGCGGGCCGCTGTCCACCGATGTGGGGCGTGTCTACGTGTACAGCCTTGGCGTCATCTACGAGGCGCCGTCCGGGCAGGACGTGGCCTTGACGTTCAGCGTTGCCCAGACCGAATCGCAGTTCGAACAGCAATTGGCCGTGTACCGACGTACGCTGTTCATCTGGATGCTGACCCTGGGGCTGGTGTTGGTGTTCCTGCAATTGCTGTTGCTGCGCTGGAGCCTGTCACCGCTGCGGCGCGTATCGGCGGACCTGGCCGACATCGAACGTGGTGAGCGGGACGGCCTGCCGGTGGATTACCCGGCGGAGTTGTCGGGGCTGACCCACAGCCTGAACACCTTCATCCGCAGCGAACGCGAGCACCTGGCCCGTTACCGCAACACCTTGGCCGACCTTGCGCATAGCCTGAAAACACCGCTGGCGGTGATTCGCGCACGTCTGGAATCGGTCGGGATGGAGTCCAGACCGCGCGAGGAACTGCTGGCGCAGGTGCGGCGCATGGACGAACTGGTGGCCTATCAGCTGTCGCGGGCCGCGACCTCCGGTCACCAGACGTTCGCCACGCCGGTCAGCGTGGCACCGCACGCCGAGGACCTGGTGCAAAGCCTCGAAAAGGTGCACGCGGCCAAGGGCGTGTTGTGCGAGTTCGACATCGACGAGGAGGGCAGCTTGTTCTTCGGCGAGCAGGGCGACTTGCTGGAGTTGATGGGCAACCTGCTGGAGAACGCCTTCAAGTGGTCACGCCACCGCGTGCTGCTGTCCATCCACGGCGTGCCGTCAAGCGGGCGTGGCCGGCCGGGCCTGGTGATCGCGGTGGAGGACGACGGTGAGGGCATCGCCGTCGACCAGATCGAGCGCGTGCTGCAGCGCGGGGTGCGCGGCGACGAGCGGGTGCACGGGCACGGCATCGGCCTGGCCATCGTGCAGGACATCGTCAAGGCCTACAACGCCGAGCTGGAAGTGGGACGGTCGGAGGAGCTGGGTGGTGCCCTGTTCCGCGTGCGCTTCGCCGCCGACGATTGACACGGCGCGATTGACCGGGGTGTTCCGGCGCGGCTCGCGGTTACTGGATCGAGCCGGGCAACAGTGATTGCCAGCCCAGTCCCGACGGCGTGCCGGGATATGACGAGCCGCGGCCGCTGCTGCTGGCGGCGGAAGGCTCGGGGGCGGCGTCGTCCTTGCGGCGGGAGGACGCGTTCGTGGATGCACCGGCATCGCGCATGGCCGGGCCCGGCTGGTCCGCGTAACCGGCGGGGGTGGCATCGTCGGCGTCGTCGTTGCTGCCGTGCGAGGGGCTTTGGCTGCCCAGCATGCCGTCGAGCGCGGACAGCGAATCGACATCGCCGTTCGCCGCGTCATGGGCGGCCAGCGACTGGCCTTCCGTGGGCATGGCCGGCACCGGCGTGCAGTCGGTTGCCTGGGCGGCCGTGGCGGCGCCCATGGTCAAAACCAGCAAAAGCAGGGATGCTTTCATCTCTACCCCCGGATAAACCTGCGTTCAGGTTCCCAATCGTGGCAGAAATCGCGCGCGGATGCCAGCACAACTTTCCGGTCGGCGCAACATGCTGTTCGTCGCATATGACAAGTGCGGTTAGACTTCCCGACCATGATGAAAAACCTTTTGCAGCCACGCCGGCTGCTCGGCGCGCTGGCGTCGGGCGAACCGGTGTCCGGCGCCGCGTTGGCCGAGAGTATCGGCGTGACGCGAGCGGCGGTCTGGAAACACGTCGCGGCCTTGCGCGAACGTGGCCTGCCGATCGACGCGCGCACCGGCCTCGGCTACCGCCTGCCGTGGCCGATCCAGTTGCTGGACGCCGACGCCATCGCCGCGTATCCGGGTGCCGCGCGCGCGGGCTGTCTGGAAGTGCACTGGGAGCTCGATTCCACCTCCAGCGAGCTGGCCCGGCGCAAGAGCGTGCTGCCGGACATGGCGGTGGTGCTGGCCGAGACGCAGTCGGCCGGGCGCGGGCGGCGCGGGCGGCCATGGCTGTCGCCGCCGGGGTTGAACCTCTACCTGTCGTGCTTGAAGCGTTTCGAGCACGGGTTCGCGGGCTTGTCCGGGCTGTCGCTGGCCGTCGGCGTGTGCGTGGTGCAGGCGCTGGAGGATCTGGACGTGGTCGGCGCGGGGCTGAAATGGCCCAACGACGTGCATGCCGACCAGGGCAAGCTGGCCGGCGTCCTGGTCGAGCTTGGCGGCGAGTACCAGGGACCGTGCACCGCGATCATCGGGGTCGGCATCAACGTGCGGTTGCCGCCGGCGTTGCAGGCGGACATTACCCAGCCGGCGACCGATCTGGCCACGCTCGGCGGCGGCACCGCGCCGGATCGCAACCGGTTGGCGGCGGCGCTGGTGGCACGTCTGGCCGACGGGCTGACCCGGTTCGCCGGGCAGGGCTTTGCCGCCTTTGCCGACGAGTTCGCGTGCCTGGACCGTCTCCGCGGCCGGGTGCTGCGCCTGCAGGGGCCGAACGACACCTTTACCGGCACCGGTGCCGGCGTGGACGCGAGGGGCGCGTTGCGCGTGCGTACCGATGTGGGTGAACGCCTGGTGGACAGTGCGGAAGTCACGGTGCGTGCGCAGTGAGGCTGTTGATCGATCTCGGCAACACGCGTGTCAAATGGGCCGGCACCGGTGCCGGTGGCGCTCTCGAACCCGGACACGGGCAGGCGCTGGCCTGGGGACCGGACATCGCTGATCAGCTGGTCGATGCCTGGCAACGCTGGCCCCGGCCGCAAGCGGTGTGGGCCGCCTCGGTGGTCGACACGGCCCGCGAATCGGCGCTGGCGGCGGCGGTCCTGGCCCGGTTCGGTCTGGACGTGAACTGGGTGCGTACGCCGCATCGCGCTTGCGGTGTGACCAGCGCCTATGCCGATCCCGCGTCGATGGGAGTGGACCGTTTCCTGGGTCTGGTCGCGGCCCGTGCCGATGGCCATGCGCCGTGCGTACTGGCCAGTTGCGGTACCGCGCTGGTGGTGGATGCGCTGGCCGCCGACGGCACCCACCTGGGCGGCCTGATCGCGCCGGGCGCGGCGCTGATGCAGCAATCGGTGCTTGGCGCCACCGCACGGGTGCGCCCGCGTGAGCCCGGCCGGCTGCGGCATGTCGCCACCAGCACGGCCGATGCACTGACCTCGGGAAGCTGGCATGCCTGCGCGGCGCTGGTCGACCGCTTCGTCGCGCGCATGCGCGCAGACCTGGGCGGTGCGCCGCAAGTGCTGCTCGGCGGTGGCGATGCCGGCGTGCTGGAGCCGCTGTTGGACAGCCCGGTGCGGATCTACCACGACGCCGTGCTGCGCGGGCTCGACGTATGGGGGCGGGAGGGCGCTTGAACCGCGATCACGCTTTGCGCCGCCGGTGCTGGCTACAATCGGCCGGGTCTGGGGTATCACGGAACAATCCATGATCTGGCGCTGGTTGTTGTTGCTGTTGGTCGCGCTGAATATCGGCGTGGCCGGTTGGCTGGTTTTCAGTCCCCGCGAGCGGCCGATGCCGCCGCCGACCGATCCCGGCGTGCCTGAATTGCAGCTGCTGTCGACCCGGCCCGGCGACCCGTCCGCGGCGGCTTCGGCACAGGCGCTGGAAGCATCGGGGAAATGTTTGCGGATCGGGCCGTTCGGCACGCAGAGCATGATGCGCCAGGCCTTCAACGCACTGATGCCGCGTGTGCCGCGGATCCAGTTCGACCAGAACGACGTGACCCGCGCCACCGGCTGGTGGGTGTATCTGCCCGCGCTGCCGACCCAGGAGCAGGCACTGGCCACGGCGCGGCGCCTGGCCGGGCAGGGTGTGCGCGACTACTACGTGGTTACCGCCGGCGACAACCAGAACACCGTGTCGCTGGGCCTGTTCCACAGCGAGGACAATGCCCGGCGGCGACTGGCCCACGTCACCGACCTCGGTTTCGACGCGCAGCTGACACAACGCCGGGAAACGTTGCCGGAATACTGGGTCGACATTGCCCTGCCGGCGGACCCGGCATTCGATTGGCGGGCCCATGTCGACAACCGCGCGGTCAAGGCGCGGCCTGTCAATTGCTTCTGATGGCGGGAAAAGGGGATGGTGCCGTCTGTCCGAATCGAACGGACGACCTGCTGTTTACAAGACAGCTGCTCTACCAACTGAGCTAAGACGGCACGGCCCGGCAGGTCGCGACCGCCATCGCGGCGGCCCCCTGGGCGGACGTCATTGTCACACAATTGGCGTGGCGGGGATACGTTTTCGCGGCATTCGCCCCGCGTTCCCGCGTGCCGGCCACGGATGACAGTAGCCCTGCCATCCTGCTAAGATGGCTTGGTTATATCTTTGTATTTCAATAACCTATCATCATCGATGGCGATGCCGGCCGGCTCCGCGAGTCGCGGAGCCCGGCGGCGGGCCATCCTCATCTGCGAGGTTTTCATGGCATTTACCCCCTCACGCAAGATTTCGCTGGTCGGCGTCCCCACCGACATCGGTGCCGCCGATCGCGGTGCTTCCATGGGGCCGGAAGCCCTGCGCGTGGCCGGCATCGCCGACGCGCTGCGCGCGCGCGGCCTGGAGGTGGAGGACCGCGGCAACCTCAGCGGCCCGGTCAACCCCTGGCAGCCGCCGCATGACGGCTACCGCCATCTGGACGGTGTCGTGGAATGGAACCGGCTGGCCATGCAGGCCATTGCCGGCGTGCTGGCCGATGGCCGCTTTCCCGTCATGCTCGGTGGCGACCATTGCCTGGGCCTCGGTTCGATCAAGGCGGTTGCCGAGCACTGCCGTCAGGCGGGCAAGAAGCTGCGTGTGCTGTGGCTGGATGCGCACACCGACTTCAACACCAACGACCTGACGCCCAGCGGCAACATCCACGGCATGCCGGTGGCCTGCCTGTGCGGCCTGGGTCCGGCGCCGCTGACCGATCTTGGCACGCCGGGACCAGCCATCGAGCCGTCGGTGATGCGTTACATCGGCATCCGTTCGGTGGACGAGGGCGAAAAACGTCTGGTCCACGAGCACGGCCTGACGGTGTACGACATGCGCCATATCGACGAGTACGGCATGCGCGCGACGGTGGAAAAGGCCCTCGAGGGGCTGGATGACGACACCCATCTGCACGTCAGCTTCGACGTGGACTACCTCGACCCGGGCATCGCCCCCGGCGTCGGCACCACCGTGGCCGGCGGCCCCACCTACCGCGAGGCGCAGCTGGGCATGGAAATGATCCACGACAGCGGCCGTCTCGGTTCGCTGGACATCGTGGAAATGAACCCGGCCTTCGACGACCACAACCGCACCGCCAACGTGGCCGTGGAACTGGTGGAAAGCCTGTTCGGCAAGTCCACGCTGGTCCGCGACTGACGGCGACCGTGCCGCCGCATCCGCCCGCCGGGCGGGTGCGCGGTCAGGCCCCGGGCACCACGGCGTGCAGGCCATGCCGGTGTGCCGGGGTGCCGGTGGCCACGCCGGACCATGTCCCGCCGCCCTGGTGCGTGGCGATGCCCACCACCGTGCCGTCGCGGTCGACCAGTACGGCGCGCGAGGCGGCCGTCGTGGCCCCGGCACGGAACGTGACGTGGACGGCCGGCGTGCCGAAGGCGTTGTCCAGGGCAGTGACCGTCAGTTGCGACAGGGGCAAAGGTCGCGCGTCGGCGTCGACACGATGGCCGAGCAGGCGTGATGCCGGCCAGGCGAAAATGGACGTGTGATGGGCCTTCAGGATCGGTCGCGCGTGCACCATCTCAGCGACCACGTTCTCGCCATGCGGCGCTTGACGGTCGATGGCGCCGACCGCCACGCCGATGGCGTCGTACCTGGCCAGTTGCTGCATGTGCCTGGCCGGCAGCCACATCCACAGCGTGCTGGGCAACAGGATCAGCGCCATCAGCAGCGGCCATGCCGCCGCCGCGCGCCGATGCCCGCGGGCCTGCAGGCGCAGGGCCGACTGCGCCAGCAGGGCGGCCCAGAACAGGGTGCTCCATACCAGGTAGCGGTTGGAGTAGATCTGGGTGGGATGGTCCCGGAAATAGTCCACGCGGGCCAGCACCACCAGCAGGCCGCAAACGGCGGCGAACCAGCCCGTGGCCAGCGCCAGGTGCTCGCGTGACGCGCACCGGTCCGCGCGGCGCCAGGCGTTCCATGTGTAGCCGCCAAGCAGCAGCAATCCGGCCAGGCCCAGCCCGCGTTCCGGCCAGACCGCCGTGCGCGCCGGACCGAAGGCATGTTCGGACAGCCGCGCCAGCGGGCCGAACACGGCATGCAGTATCGGCGGCAAGCGTTCCAGCAGGGTCGTGTCGACCAGCGGGCCGGCCGCGTACAGGTAGGGTGCGCCCAGCCAGCGCAACCAGGCGCCGGCCTGCGCCCATGGTTCCAGCGCCATGCCACCGGAGGTGCCGCCGTGGGCACGCGGCAGCAGGTAGTAGATGATCACGGACACGGCGGCGGCGACGGCGCAGCCGGCCAGCGCACGCACGCCGGCGCGCCGCATCCACAGGACCAGCCACAGCGCGGCGAATACCGCGATGCCGGTACCGAAGGTCAAGGTGGCGACCAGTCCGAGCAGCATGGCCGCGGCCAGTCGTCGGCCGTCGCCGGCGTCGGCGTCGGCCAGACGGACGCCACCGAACAGACAGGCAAGCAGCAGGTAGGCGTGCACCGACTCGTTGGCGTGCGCCAGGGTGCGGCCGCTGCCGAACCAGGCCAGACCGATGACGCCGGCCAGCGCCCAGGCCGCGCGCGGAAGTGTGTCGGTGGCCGTCGCGCCGACGGCCGCTCCACGGCGGTCGGGCGCATGCGTTACCCACAGCCCAACGCACAGCACGAATCCGACCAGGCCGGCAAGGATTTGCAGCCACTGGCTGCCATGAAACCAGGTGAGGTCGAGCCAGCGCACCAGGTTGGGCAGGATCTCGGCATGGCCGTTGTCCACGGCAAGGATGTTCGCCGGCCACGGCGTGTCGAGCAGGCGGGCGTAGAAGCGCCACGGATCGGCGTAGGGTACGCCGGGCACCAGCCACACCATGCCGGCGATCGCCACGGACAGATAGAGGCCGGCAAGGCACCATGTGGCGGCGGTGCATGCGGGCCATCGGAGCCGGAATGTGCGTGACGGTGACGGCATCGGCAAGTCGGTGCGGGAACGGGGTGTGATTCTAGCCTGCTTTGTTCGCCGGATTTCGTGGCGGACCGGTCGGCCGGGGGCGTTCGAATGGCGTACACTGCCGGTTTTCGACAGCGGCACGAACCCATGCGAGTCCTCACCGGCATCACCACCACCGGTACGCCCCATCTCGGCAATTACGTCGGCGCCATCCGTCCCGCCGTGGCGGCCAGCCGCCGCGACGATGTCGACGCCTTCTATTTCATGGCCGACTATCACGCGCTGATCAAGTGCGACGATCCGGCGCGCGTGCAGCGCTCGCGCCTGGAAATCGCCGCCACCTGGCTGGCCGCGGGTCTGGATCCGGCGCGCGTCACCTTTTACCGCCAGTCCGACGTCCCCGAGATTCCGCAGCTGATGTGGCTGTTGACCTGTGTGACCGCCAAGGGACTGCTCAACCGCGCGCACGCCTACAAGGCCGCCACCGACCGCAACACCGAGTCGGGCGAAGATGCCGATGCCGGGGTCACCGCCGGCCTGTACATGTACCCGGTGCTGATGGCGGCCGATATCCTGGCCTTCAACGCCAACAAGGTGCCGGTCGGACGTGACCAGGTGCAGCACCTGGAGATGGCGCGTGACATCGCGCAGCGCTTCAACCATCTCTACGGTGGCGAATTCTTCGTCCTGCCGGAAGTGGCCATCGAGGAAGACGTGGCGACGTTGCCGGGCCTGGACGGGCGCAAGATGTCCAAGAGCTACGACAACACCATCCCGTTGTTCGAGGGCGGCCGCAAACGCATGCGCGAGGCGATCATGCGCATCGTCACCGACTCGCGCGAGCCGGGTCAGCCCAAGGACCCGGATTCCTCGTCGCTGTTTGCCATCTACCGTGCCTTCGCCGGTGCCGACGAGGCAGCCGGGTTCCGCGCCCAGCTGGAGGAGGGCATGGGCTGGGGCGATGCCAAGAAGGCATTGCAGGCACGCATCGAGCAGGACATCGCACCGATGCGCGATGCCTATGAACGGCTCATGGCGCGTCCGGACGACATCGAGGACATCCTCAAGGCCGGTGCCGCCAAGGCACGCGCCATCGCCACGCCACTGCTGGACACCCTGCGCGGCGCCGTCGGCCTCGGTGCCGGCAAGGCGGCCAGCCATCCGTCGAAGAAGAAACGCAAGACGGACAAGACGGCCCGCGTGGTCAGCTTCAGGGATGCCGACGGCCGCTTCCGTTTCCGCCTGCTGGCCGCCAATGGCGATGAACTGGCCCTGTCGCCACCGCATGCCGATCCCAAGGCCGCCGGCATGGCCTCGCGGCAACTGTTGCAGGGTATCGACGCCCTGGCCACGCGTGCCGATGCAGCGGGCCGCCTCGCCGTAATGGTCGACGACACGGTGCTTGCCCACACGCCGGCCTACGCGGAACAGGCCGAGCGCGAGGTCGCGGCCGAGCGTATCCGCACCGAACTGCAGATGCTGGCCGCGGTGCGCGGATGATGCGTTACCTGCCGCTGCTGCTGATGGGGCCGTGGCTGCTGATCCTGGCCTGGGCCTATTGGGCCTATCCCAAATCGCTGCCGCGTCCCGGCAGCCGGCGCCTGTTCGACGTCATTGCCTTGGCGCTGGCCACCTGGGCCACCGTGCGCCTGGCGGCATGGGGGTTCGACGGATTTGCCGGTGTGCGCGTGGATGAATTGGGCACATACAGCGGGGCCATCTGGCAACAGGTGGCACCGGCACTGTATGCCTACGGCGGTTTTGCCGCCGTGCTGGTGCCGGCGGCGTTGTTGCGTCACGGCGTGTGGGGCAGGGCGTCGCGGCGGCGCACGCGACGGTAGGCGCGTGCGCGCGACAGGCGCGACATGGCGTACCCGGCCCGGAGCGGGGCACCGTGCCGTTGGTCACGGTAAACGCGCACGGGCCGGTGTGCATCCAAGCAGATGCAACGTGTCGTGTCCGCTTGCATGATGTCGTCCCCACCCGAGTTCGTGTCCATGGTTTCCCGCCGTTTCGTGGTTCTGTGTTTCCTGTTGTTGCCGGTCCGTGCGCTGGCCGTGGATATCGACGGCCGCATCGAGCCGGGCGAATGGGACGGCGCGCGCCACGTCACCCGTTTCGTGCAGACCCAGCCGATGACCGGCAAGCCGGCCGTGTGGCGCACCGAAGCCTGGGTGATGGCCACGCCCGAGGGTCTGGCAGTGGCGTTCCGAAACACCCAGCCGCCCGGCGCCTCACGCACCATGCAGCGCGTACAGCGCGACTTCACCGACCAGGTGGACCGCAACAACGTCATGATCGACTTCAACGGTGATGGCCAGGTCGGTTACAACTTCACCATCAGCTCCACCGGCGGCGTCTACGACGCGGTGGTGACGCGCCAGAGCCGTTTCGACACCGACTGGGACGGCCTGTGGCAGCACGCGGCCAGCCAGGACGAGGACGGCTGGACCACCGAGTTTCTGATCCCCTGGTCGATCGCGCCCATGCATAAGGTGTCCGGCGCCACGCGCACCATCGGCCTGTATCTGGACCGCGTGGCGGGCAGCACCGGCGAGCGTTTCGCCTGGCCCGACGCCAGTTTCGAGCGACCGCGGTTCCTGTCCGATTTCGCGCGCATCGAAGTGCCGGCACACCGGCAATCCCAGCTTGCCGTCACGCCGTACGTGTCCGGCTTGTACGACAACGTGCATGGTCGCGGCCGGGGACAGGCCGGTGCCGACATCTTCTGGAAACCGAACGGCCAGTTCCAGCTGACGGCCACCTTGAACCCGGATTTCGGCCAGGTGGAAAGCGACGACCTCGTGGTCAATTTCGACGCCACCGAAACCTATTTCAGCGACAAGCGACCGTTCTTCACCGAAAACCAGGGCATCTTCGATTTCAGCCTTCTGGACGACAACAGCGCGCTGGTCTACACACGCCGTGTCGGCGGGACGTCCGATACCGGCGATGGCGCGGCGGACATCGACGCCGCGGTCAAGTTCAATGGCAGCGTCGGCGGCACCGACTACGGCGTGATGGCCGCCGAGGAACGCGGTACCGGCGGACGCCGCTTCGCCGCCATGCGCGCGGTGCACGACTTCGGTGACCAGAGCCTGGGCCTGCTGGCGACCCGCGTCGAGCATCCGTTCCTGGACCGCGACGCCAACGTCCTGGGTGTCGACCATCACTGGCAACCGACCGACGACCTCACGCTGTGGACCAATCTGGTCGGCAGCGACATCCGGCAGCAGGGGCAGCACACGCGCGGGACGGGGGCGACCTTCTCCGCCGACTACACCATGGGCGGCGGCTGGCGCCAGCAATGGATTGCCATGCACTTCAACGACCGCCTCGAGATCAACGATTTCGGCTACCTGTCACGCAACAACTTCGATTACCTGCACTGGGAAGTGCGCAAACGCATCACCGACCTGCCGCCCGACTCGGCCTATTCCTCGCACGACTGGCGCGTGCGCGTGGATGCCCTGGACAGTGACGACGCACACCTTCGCCTGCGCCGGCAACTGCGCATCGAACGCAGCAGCAGCCTGCGCAACGGCAGCAGCCAGAGCCTGCAGGTGAACATCAACAGCGCCGCGTGGGACGACATGCTGACGCGTGGCCACGGTGCCCTGTTCCTGCCGCCGTCGTCCGACGTGTATGTCAGCCATCGCACACCGCGGCGCGGCCGGTGGGCGTTCGACGCCGAGGCGGAACTGACAACCGGCGGGTTGTCCGGCAATGCCAAGGTGGGCTGGTCGGCAAGCCTCCTTCCCACCTTTTTCGTCACCGATGCATTCCGCTTGCGTGCCGGCGTGGTCGTCGAGTCGAACCCGGACTGGCTGGTATGGCAGCACGACAACCTGATCGGCAGCTTCCGCGAGCGCATGCTGGAGTTCGACGGCGGGTTCGACTGGAGCATTGACGAGCGCCAGGAACTGCGTCTGAAACTGCAGGTGATCGGCCTCGATGCGCGTCTGCGTGGCGCCTGGGAAGTGGCCGCCGACGGGCGCGCAAAGGCATCGATGCAACCCGTGGACGACTTCAGCGTGCGCAACCTCGGCGTGCAGCTGCGCTACCGCTACCGGTTGGCACCGTTGTCGTGGTTGTACGTGGTCTATGGCCGCGGCGGTTATCAGGAACAACCCGGTACCGAAGGCAGCACCGATGCGCTGAGCCGTGCCTTGCGCCTGCGCCAGGATGAGCAACTGCTGGTCAAACTGAGTTACCGCTTCGGGTTGTAACGGCGAGCTCCACCACATCGTCGACCGGATCACACTGCCGCGCCGACCCATCGGCCACCGGAGCCATTGCGGCCATGGGCCGCTCGCACAGGGGACCTCGAAAAAACCGGATACTCGACATCAACCTGCGGGAGCGGCTTCAGCCGCTGCGGGTATGTCGCCATCGCGGCCGATGCGTGTGCCGTACCGGTGCTGGGCAGCCGCATCGGGGGTATCCCGGAAATCATGCGCGATGGCGTCACCGGCATGCGGATCACCCCGGGCGACGTGGGCGCCTGGCACGAGGTCATCATGGCCATGTGTGACGGAGACGCGCCAGGGGGACCATGGGCCTGGCCGAGCGCGTGCATGTAGAGCGGCATTTCAGCAATCCGGTCGTCGCCGCCGACTTTGCGCAGTTGCTCGACGATTGCCCACTGGTCGCGCGCGCCCGGCGGGAAGGGCGCTGACAGGGGCATGTCCCGGCTCACGCGGCCGGGGCCGGCGGCTACCGGCAATCGTGTCCGGGAACACTTCCGCCGCCCCCTGCATCCAATAGGCAGAACCCGCGTCATGACAACGGGTGGCCGGTGCCGTGATGGCGCCGTGTCGCGCGAACACCGCATGTGACGGGGGCATCCTGCCTCGGCACCTGCCGGAGCGGTTTTCATCGTGATGTTTGTCCATGGGGAGTACCGACATGCTTGTCTCCGCGCTCGTGATTTTCGCCATTGCCGCCGTGGGCGGCCTGTTGCTCGCCACGCATGTTCTGCGCGACAAGTTCGCACCCTGGGTTTTGTCCGTGGCGCATGCCCTGTTGGGAGCGGCCGGCCTGGTGGTGCTGATCGTGATGCTGGTCACCGGCTCGACCGCGCAGCAGGTGTTGATCGGTTTCGTGCTGTTGCTGGTGGCGGCGCTGGGCGGTTTTTTCCTGGCCTCGTTCCATCTGCGCAAAAAGCTGCCGCCCAAGGCCGTGGTGGTGGTGCACGCCCTGCTGGCGCTGGCCGGCTTCCTGACGCTTCTCAGCCTGGCGGTGTAGGCCATGCGCCATCCATTGCATCCCGCGCTCGTGCACTTTCCGGTGGCCTGCTGGACGCTGGCGGTCGTCACCGATGTGGCCGGCCTGGTTTGGGGAGAGGCGGCGTGGTCATGGTCGGCCGGCCTGCTGGTCGCGGGGTGTCTCATGGCCGTCGTGGCCATGCTCGCCGGCCTGATCGAGTTCACGCGTGTGCCCGAAGGAGCGGCCATGCGTGACGCCTACCTGCACATGGGGTTGATGGTGCTGGCCCTGGCGTTGTTCGCGACGCGTCTGCTGTTGCGGCTGGACCAGCATCGTCCGCTGGCGCCGGATGCCGTGGCGCTGCTGCTCGACGCGGGCGGCTTTGCGGCACTCGCCGTGGGCGGCTGGTTCGGCGGTCGGCTGGTCTACGGCCATGGCGTCGGACGCCAATGAACCCGCGCTTCCCGCCTGCCGTGTCGCCTCGATGCGGTGACCTCCGACAAGGAACCCGATATGCAAGTACTTGCTTCCATTGCTTCCCTGCAGAAGGACGCCGACGTCCGGATGGCCTGGCGGTGGTCGTGCAGGCCGATCACTTTTTCACCCACTGGCGCGGCATCAGGGACGACGGCACGCGGATGCGCCATACGGTCATGCGCGGCCTGTTTTCCCGGGATGCGGCCTTGCGTGGCGAATTTCTTGCCCTGGTGGGCCGGGACGATGTGTGATGTACGGCATGCGGCACCTTGCGCCCGCGCATCCCTGGCCTGCCGCGCGGCGGATCCGGTGCCGCTGCCGGGTGGAACACGGAGAACAGGTACGCCTGATGCGTACGCTGCCGCGGCGGTTTGCGGAAAAGGTGGCAAGATATCGTATGGGAACCCACCTTCGAAGGCAGGTAAACGCATGCAGCAGTCACGAGCACGTGTCGTGGACACCGCGACGGTCACCGACGGCGAGCTGGCGCGGCGTGCGGCGGACGGTGAGGAAGCCGCCTTCGCCGTCATCATGCGGCGTCACAACCAGCGCCTGTTCCGGACCGCGCGAAGTATCCTCAAGTCGGACGCTGAAGCGGAAGATGCCTTGCAGGAGGCCTACCTGCGGGCATGGAGGGCATTGGGCGGGTTCCGTGCCGATGCCGCCCTGTCGACCTGGCTGGTGCGCATCGTGGCCAACGAGGCACTCGGACGTTTGCGTCGCAAGCACCTGCCGATCACCTCCCTGGACCACGCGATGAAAGCACACGAGACCGAATACGAGGCCGCGTTGGCCGGCGACCCCCGCCAGGGACCGCAGCACATGGCGGCGCGTGCGCAACTTCGCGGGCTGGTCGAATCGTGCATCGACGACCTGCCGGAAGACTTCCGCACCGTGTTCATGCTGCGCGCCGTCGAGGGCGTGAGTGCCGAAGAGGTGGCCCGATCGCTGGACCTTCCCGCCGCGACGGTGCGGACCCGGTATTTTCGTGCCCGTCGTCTGATGCGCGAGGCCCTGGCCGGTGACATCGACCAGGCCTTGGCCGACGCGTTCGGTTTCGATGGCGAGCGTTGCGACCGCATCGTTGCCGGGGTGCTGTCGCGCGGTCGCGCGGCCGGCTTGTCCGGGAACAGCGATTGGTCCTGAGCCGTTATGGCGTTGGCCCTGAAAACTCATCAATGCATTCCGAAGACTTTTCCCGTTCGTGGTGAGGTATCGAACCATGAACGGCGCGGGATATGTGAAGACTGTCCTTCGATACCTCAGGGCGAACGGACTTCGTTCTCGCCATGTGTCGGTTTTTTCGATGTTCCTTGTGGGAGCGGCTTCAGCCGCGATCGTGCTTGCCGGCACCTCGGCCGATGCCGCCAAAACGAAAGGGGCGGAATCGCACGATTCCGCCCCTTGTTGAACGATGTCGTGCCGGTTTACTGCGGCAACGCCAGGTCGTCCAGCAGCGCCTTGAGGAAGCGCGCGGCGTCGCCGCCGGTGGCGGCGCGGTGGTCGA
>CAZMKO010000019.1:0-32412 GCA_964566965.1 uncultured Rhodanobacteraceae bacterium | reverse complement strand
ACCACGGCGATCACCGGGATGCCCAGCTTGCGGGCTTCCTGCACGGCGATGTCCTCGTAGCCGATGTCGACGACGAACATGGCGTCCGGCAGCTTGTTCATGTCCTGGATGCCGCCCAGGGACTTCTCCAGTTTCTCGCGCTCGCGGCGCAGGCCCAGCACTTCGTGCTTGACCAGCTTCTCCAGCGAACCGTCGGTTTCGGCGGCCTGCAGTTCCTTCAGGCGCGCGACCGACTGCTTGACGGTACGGAAGTTGGTCAGCATGCCGCCCAGCCAGCGCTGGGTCACGTAGGGCATGTCGCAACGCGCGGCTTCCTCGGCCAGCACTTCGCGTGCGGCGCGCTTGGTGCCCACGAACAGCACGGTCTTGCGCTTCTGGCCCAGGCTGGACAGGTAGTCCATGGCGTCCTTGAACAGCGGCACGGTCTTTTCAAGGTTGATGATGTGGATCTTGCCGCGCGCGCCGAAGATGTACGGGGCCATCTTCGGGTTCCAGTAACGGGTCTGGTGGCCGAAATGCACACCAGCTTCGAGCATCTGGCGCATGGTGACTTGAGGCATGGGTTTTACTCCGAAAATAAGGGGTTGGACCTCCACGCATCCCCGATTTCGACCCTGTGTGCAGGGCACCCCGAAACCGGTGTCGATGCGTGTGTGGATTGAAAGCCGGCGCCCTCGCGGGATGCCGGCCCGGCGCATGCACCGCACAGCGGTTACAATGACCGTCTTGCCGCCCGGACGAGGGCCTCGACGAGGACTTCATCCGAGCAGCCCGCAATTGTAACCGGTGCCGTCATGCCACCACAAGCATGTTTTCGGGGCGAAAAAGCCCGGCGGCGCCTTCATCTGGACAGGAATCATGGCAGTCGTACCCAAAACGCCCGAAGAGATCGAAGGCATGCGTGATGCCGGCCGCAAGGCGGCCGAGGTGCTGGCGCTGCTCACCGAGCACATCAAGCCCGGCGTCACCACCGAGGACATCGACCGCATCGCCTACGAGCACATCGTCAACGTACAAAAGTGCACGCCGGCGAACATCGGCTACCACGGCTTTCCCAAGACGCTGTGTACCTCGGTCAACCACGTCATTTGCCACGGTATCCCGTCGTCGACCAAGGTGCTCAAGGACGGCGATATCATCAACTGCGATGTCACCGTCATCAACGAGGACGGCTGGCACGGCGACTGCAGCCGCATGTATTACGCCGGCACACCGTCGGTGCGCGCCAAGCGCCTCGTCGACGTGACCTACGAGGCCTGGATGAAAGGCATCGAGGCGGTGCGCCCCGGCGCCACATTGGGCGACATCGGCCATGCCATCCAGACCCATGTGGAAAAGGCCGGCTTCAGCGTGGTACGCGAGTATTGCGGCCACGGCATCGGCAAGATCTATCACGACGAACCCCAGGTGCTGCACTACGGGCGCCCGGGCGAAGGCCTGCGTCTGGAAAAGGGCATGACCTTCACCATCGAGCCGATGGTCAATGCGGGCAAGCGGCACACACGCCAGTTGCCGGACGGTTGGACGGTGGTGACCAAGGATCACTCGCTGTCGGCCCAGTGGGAGCACACCCTGGTGGTCACCGACGACGGCGTCGAGATTCTGACGCCCTGGCCGGACGCCTGACCGGGATGGCGGCACCGTGAAGCGCGTGGCCGGTGCATGTCGTCACGATGGGTTTTCGCCGCCACGGCGGAGGATCACGTCGTGACCGCCTTGCGCCGCCTGCCGCCGCTTCCTTCGCTGCCGAGCGCGGTACCACGCTCGGGCGTGTCCGATGCGGCGCGTGGCGCACTGCGCAAGCTGCTTGACGACGACGACCGCGCCCAGGCGGCGGCATTCGCCGTCGGTGCCGATGCGTCCGCACTGGTACGACGCCGCGCCAGGGTGGTGGCGCGCGTGGTGGTGCATGTGTGGACCAGCGTTGTCGGCAGCAGCCCGGGCATGGCCTTGTTCGCGGTGGGCGGATTCGGTCGCGGGTTGCTGTTCCCGCACTCGGACGTGGACCTGCTGGTGTTGGCCATGCGCGCCTCGGCACAAACCCACGAGCACGCGCTGCAGGTATTTTTCACCTGCCTCTGGGACATCGGCCTGAAGCCCGGGCATGCGGTGCGCGAGCCGGTCCAGTGTCGCGAGCTGGCGGCCGACGACGTCAGCGTATTCACCAGTCTGCTCGATGCGCGCCGGCTCGCTGGCGATGCGACCATGGACGAGGCCCTGCAGGATATCGTCGACGCCCCCGGCATGTGGACGCCGCAACGTTACCTGGACGCCAAGCTCGCCGATCAGCGCGAGCGGCACGCGCGCCACGACGACACCGCGCACAACCTGGAACCCAACCTCAAGGACGGGCCGGGCGGTCTGCGCACGCTGGACATGCTGCGCTGGCTGGGACGACGTGTCGCCGGCGCCGGCGGCTTCGACGACATGGTGGCCGCCGAGCTGTTGGATCCGGCCGAACGCAAGCACCTTGGCGAGGCCGAGGGCACGCTGCACCGCTATCGCTTCGCGCTGCACCTGGAGGCGGGCCGTGCCGAGGAGCGGCTGTTGTTCGACTACCAGCGCGCGCTGGCCACCCGCCTGGGCTTCGAGGACGAGCATGCCCGCAACCTGGGTGTGGAACAGTTCATGCAGGCCTACTACCGCGCGGCGACCGCCATCGAACGGCTGGGAGTGCAATTGGGCGAGCGCTTCGAGGAACTGCTCGAGCCGACTGCCGAGCCGGAGCCGCTGACCGACGATTTCGTGCGCCTCGGCCGGCGCATGGAGACGCGCGAGCCGGATCTGTTCGTGCGTCGTCCGGCGGCGCTCGTGGAGGCCTTCGCGCTGCGTCTGGATCATCCGGAGCTGATCGGCTTCAGTGCCGAGACCATGCGCCACATCCACCAGACCGTGGCGCGCCACGGCGAGCGTATCGGTGCCGACGATGCCGTGTTGCAGGCATTCCTGGCCCTGCTGCGGCGGGGCGCACCGGCGGCCGAGGCGTTGTGGCGCATGAACCGCTTCGGCCTGCTGGCCGCCATCATTCCGGGCTTCGGGCAGGTCGTGGGACGCATGCAGTACGACCTGTTCCACGTCTACACCGTGGACGAACACACCATCCGCGTGTTGCACAACGTGTCGCATTTCGCCGAACCGGAGGCGCGCCGCGAGTTCCCGCTCGGCTGCGAGATCTTCGCCAGTCTGGTGCATCCCGAGCTGTTGCTGCTGGCGGCGTTGTTTCACGACATCGCCAAGGGCCGTGGTGGCGACCACTCGGTGCTGGGCGAGGACGAAGCCCGGCATTTCTGCACGCGCCTGGGGCTGGAGGACGACGACATCGAACTGGTCGCCTGGTTGGTGCGCTGGCATTTGCTGATGAGCACCACCGCGCAACGCCAGGACATCACCGACCCGGAGGTGGTGCACCGGTTCGCCACCCGGATGGGCGACTGGGAGCACCTGGATTATTTGTACCTGCTCACCGTGGCCGACATCATCGGCACCAGCCCGCGGCTGTGGAATGCCTGGAAGGACCGGCTGCTGGCGGACCTGTACGTGGCCGCCCGCTACGCATTGCGCTCGGATCTGGCCCTGCCGCTGCGTACCGGGGCGCGGGTGCGGGTTTGTCGCGAGCGCGCGCTGGCACTGCTGGCAGCCGAAGGCTTCGATGCCGATCAGGTGGCCGGTGTATGGAGCGATTTTCCGGACCTCAGTTTCCTGCGCCACCGCCCCGAACAGATCGCCTGGCAGACCACCGCCATCCTGCGTTCGGACGGGCGCCTGCCGCGGGTGGAGGTGCACCCGTTTTCCGTGCGTGGCACCACCGAGGTGTTCGTGTACGCGCCGGACCGGGACGGCTTGTTCGCCGACATCACCGCGACGTTGGACCGGCAGCGTTTCTCGGTGGTCGAGGCGCGCGTGTTGAGCTCCCATACCGGCATGGCGCTGGACACCTTTTTGCTGCTGGAATCGGACACCCAGAAGCCGGCCAGCCTGGAACGTGTGGAGGTACTGCGCCGGCGGCTGCTCAAGGCGCTCGGTCACGGCCGCGGGGCGCCGCCGGCGCGGCGCGGCCTGTCGCGCCGCCTGCGTCATTTCCAGATGCAGCCGCATGTGCAGTTCACCCATGACGCCAGCCAGGGGCGGACCCAGGTGGCGCTGGTGTGCAGCGACCGTCCGGGGTTGCTGGCTTCGGCCGCGCAGGCGCTGCTGGAGGCCGGCGTGCGGGTGCATGACGCGCGCATCGCCACTTTCGGCGAGCGCGTCGAGGATTTTTTCCTGGTCAGCGACGGTGACAACCGGCCCCTGGACGAGGCCGCATGCGACACGTTGCGCGCGGCGCTGGAGCGCCAGGTGGGGCGGTCCGACTGATCCGCCCGGTGTTCACCCGGCGTGGGGTGGTGGGGAATGTCGCATGTGCGCGAAGGTCATGCCCGGCAGCGGAGGCTTGCATGTACCCTTGGCGTTTTTTGCAGGCAGCGAGCAGCGAACCATGGCAGATCTCCAAGCCCAGATCGAAGCGGCTTTCGAGCAACGCGACCAACTCGACCGGGACGCCGTCATGCCGGTCGTGGAAGCGGCATTGGCCTTGCTTGAATCCGGCGAGCGGCGCGTGGCCGAGCCGGACGGGCAGGGTGGCTGGCGTGTCAACGCATGGCTGAAAAAGGCCGTGCTGCTGTATTTCCGCATCCGCGCCAATCAGATCGTCGATGGCGGCCCGGCCCAGGCGTTCGACAAGGTGCCGCTGCGTTTTCCGCATGGCGACGACGCGGCGGTGCAGACCCTCGGGGCACGTGTGGTGCCCGGCGCGCTGGTCCGGCGCGGGGCGCACATTGCCCGCGACGTGGTGTTGATGCCCAGCTACGTCAATATCGGTGCCCATGTCGGGGCCGGCAGCATGGTCGACACTTGGGCCACGGTCGGCTCGTGTGCGCAGATTGGCGAGCGCGTGCACCTGTCCGGCGGTGTCGGCATCGGCGGCGTGCTGGAGCCGTTGCAGGCCGGCCCGACCATCATCGAGGAGGACTGTTTCATCGGCGCCCGCTCCGAGGTGGTCGAGGGCGTGGTGGTGGAAACCGGCAGCGTCATCGGCATGGGCGTGTACCTGGGCCAGTCCACCCGTATCTACAACCGCATGACCGGTGAGGTGAGTTACGGTCGCGTTCCCGCCGGCAGCGTGGTCGTGGCCGGCAGCCTGCCGGCCAGCGACGGCAGCCACAGTCTGTATGCCGCGATCATCGTCAAGCAGGTGGATGAGAAAACACGCGCCAAGACCGGCATCAACGAGTTGCTGCGGGCGGGCGAGTGAAGTGCTCCGGAACGGCACGCAGGATGGTGTCGCACAAGCGGCTGCGCTAGCCTCCCCATTTTCCATTTCCGATCTCAAAAACATGTCCCGTCTCCCCACCCTCTACGGCCTTCCCAACTGCGATACCTGCCGCAAGGCGCGCAACTGGCTGAAGCGCTTCGACATCGACCACGCATTCATCGACTACCGCGCCCATCCGGTGGCCCCGGACACGTTGAAGGACTGGGCGCAAAAGGTCGGCGGCTGGGAGAAACTCGTCAACAAGTCCTCGACCACCTGGCGCAACCTGTTGCCGCAGCGCAAACAGCCCGGCAGCGATCCGGAATGGACGTTGTTGATCCGCGAATACCCGGCACTGGTGCGTCGTCCGGTGGTGGTCACCGATGACGGTACGGTCAGCGTGGGGTTCAGCGACAACGCCTTCAAGCAACGTTTCGGGGTCTGACGTGTCGTCGGTGCTGGAGCTGGCCTGCGAGTTGATGCGCCGGCGTTCGGTCACGCCCGACGATGCCGGCTGCCAGGCGCTGATTGCCGAACGTCTGTGCCGCGCCGGATTCAGCGCCACCGCGATGCGTCATGGCGAGGTCGACAACCTGTGGCTCGAGCACGGTGCCGCCGACGCGCCGACGCTGGTGTTCCTGGGTCACACCGACGTGGTGCCGAGCGGACCGGCCGATGTCTGGGCCACGCCACCGTTCGAGCCGACGCTGCGCCACGGTGTGCTGTACGGGCGCGGTGCCGCCGACATGAAGGGATCGGTCGCGGCGATGGTGGTGGCACTGGAGCGCTTCGTGGCTGCCCATCCGGATCACCCCGGGCGTGTGGCCCTGCTGCTGACCAGTGATGAGGAAGGCGAGGCCATCGACGGCGTGCGCAAGGTTGCGGCACGGTTCGCCGCCGACGCGGAACGCATCGACTGGTGCGTGGTGGGCGAGCCCTCGGCGCGCGAGCGGCTGGGTGATCTGGTGCGGGTGGGACGGCGTGGTTCGTTGTCGGCCACGCTCACCGTGCGTGGCGTGCAGGGTCATGTGGCCTATCCCGACAAGGCGTGCAATCCGATTCATGCGCTGGCGCCGGCTCTGGCGGCCCTGGTGGCCGAACGCTGGGATGACGGCAACGACGATTTCCCGCCCACCTCGCTGCAGTTTTCCAATATCCGCAGCGGCACCGGCGCCAACAACGTGATCCCCGGCGCGCTCACGGCGCTGTTCAATTTCCGCTACAGCACGGAAAGCTCGTTGGAAAGCCTGTGTGCGCGTACCGCCGCCATCCTGGACCGGCACGCCCTGGACTGGCACATCGACTGGCACGATTCCGGGCGTCCGTTCCTGTCCGCGCCGGACGGGCGCCTGCGCCGCGCCGTGCTGGCCGCTTGCCGTGACGAGCTCGGGTTCGAGCCGGCGCAGGATACCGGGGGCGGCACCTCCGATGGCCGTTTCATCGCTCCGCTGGGCGCCGAGGTGATCGAGCTTGGCCCGGTCAACGCCAGCATCCACAAGATCGACGAGTGTGTGGACGTGGATGACCTGCAGCGCCTGCCCGCGCTCTACGTCGCCATCTGCAGGCGTCTGCTGGCCGACAGCCGGTGAAAATACGCCCGCTTGCCGCGCGCCGCCGGCGCACGCGGTCCGCGACACTCTCGACGGTGGTCGAAGTTTTCACCAGCGTTGACGCATAATGGCATGGCCCTGTCACGGAGAAGTGTCATGAAACGTTGGTTTGCGCTGTGGTCGGCTCTCCTGGTCCTGCCCGCCATGGCGGCGCTGCCGACCGGCTCCACGGCACCGGATTTTTCCGCCCCGGCCAGCCGCGCGGGCCACGCGACCCATTTTTCCTTGTCCGACGCGCTCGGCCAGGGGCCGGTCGTGCTGTATTTCTATCCGGCGGCCTATACCGGCGGGTGCGATCTGGAGGCGCATACCTTCGCCACCCATGCGGACGCGTTCAAGGCCGCCGGCGCCACCATCATCGGCGTGTCGGCCGACGACATCGAACGCCTGAACAGTTTTTCCGCCGACCCCGACTACTGCGCCGGCAAGTTCGCCGTGGCGTCCGATCCCGAGGGCAAGGTGGCCGCGCGCTACGGTCTGGACATGCGACCGCCGCAAGCCGGCGTGAAGGACGTGCGCGGCGAGGAAGTCACCCATGGTTTCCTGCCCCGGACCACCTTCGTGATCGATGGTGACGGGCATATCGTGGCCGTGTTTTCCTCGGACACCGACAAGCTGTCACCGGACCAGCACGTGACGCAGGCACTGGCCATCGTGAAGCAATTGAAGTCGAAGGGGTGAGAGCGTGTGAAAAAATCCCCCACCGGCTTCGAGTGCCGCTGGAGGCGTGTGCCGGCGGCCCTTGCCACACACGCCCGGCGACACTTTCGCTACGGCGGTCGAGTTTTTCACAGGCGTTGAGAGCGGGCGTGCTCAGCCGGCCATGCGCGTGACGGCCGGCGGGATGTCCTCGGGACGCTCGACGACGGCCACGCGCGGGTGCTCGGCCTGCAGGCCGTGTGGCAGCTCCAGTTCCCAGGTCACGTGGTAGGGCATGTGAATGCCGTGACCGCCCAGGGCCACCACCGGCTCGATGTCCGAGCGCATGGAATTGCCGACCATGGCGAACCGTGAGGGCTCGACGTCGAATTCGGCCAACACGCGGGCATAGCTGGCGGAACGCTTTTCCGACACGATCTCGATGCGCCCGAACAGATCGGCCAGGCCGCTTTGCTCGACCTTGCGCTCCTGGTGCAGCAGATCGCCCTTGGTGATGAGTACCACTTGCCGTTCGGCGGCGACGGCCTGCACGGCCTCGCGGATGCCGGGCAGCAACTCGACCGGGTGTTCCAGCACCGCCCGGCCCAGAGCCAGGATGCGGCCGATGTCGCCGGCGCTGATGGCGCCGTCGGTGATCTCGATGGCGGTATCGACCATGGCCAGGGTCATGCCTTTGGCGCCGTAGCCGTACAGGGCGAGGTGGCGGCGCTCCTGTTCCAGCAGGCGGCGGCGCAGGTCGTCGCGCTCCAGGTCCTTCCAGCGCGCGATGATGGACTCGAATTCCGCCGCCGCGTGGCGGTAGTAGCCCTCGCTGTGCCAGAGGGTGTCGTCGGCGTCGAAACCAACCAGGTCGATCATGATCCTGTCGTCCAAAGACGCGTCAGTGTACGGCGCGCGGACGCAAATTTCATGTCGGGTGCGTGTGTCTTCCGGTGCGCGCTACACTGCCTGACAGCTATCCGGGATGGGGTCACGACCATGCGTGCGATTCACCGTTTGCTGTTTTTTCCGGCCATGCTCGGCGCCGGCGTGTCGCTGTTGGCGGCCTGTGGGCGTTCCGATGCGCCGTCGCCGTCACCGACCTCGTCGGTCGGCGCGGCATCCACGGCAGCACCGGCGCGTGCCGCGACCGCGGCCGGCCACGGCTTGCCGACGGACCAGGCCAGCACCTCGCGTTATCGCATCGACATTCGTTATCCGGCGCTTCCGGCATCGGCGGCGACATTGCAGCGACAACTGCATGCCACCGGCACGAACGCCAAGCGCGAGTTCATGCGTGGGCTGCCCGATCCCGACCGCTTCCCCGAATTCGCCGACCGCCAGCTGACGCTGAAGATCGATTTCACGATCGCCTCGCGGATGCCACGCTTCATCAGTGTGCGCGAGCAGGGCATGGCCGATACCGGCGGCGCTCATCCGATACCCGTCGATGCCAGCTTCGTGTACGACACGCGTGCGGACAAGGTGTTGGCATTGGCGGACCTGTTCGCGCAGCCGGAGGAAGCCAGGCGGCGTTTGTCCAAGCTGGCCCGCAAGCGGCTGGAGACGTCGCTGCTGGCCGAGGTCCCCGGGGGAGCGCGCACCTCCGCAAAGGCGCGCCGGGAATGGGCCGACAACATGCGCGGCATGATCCATGACGGCACCACGCCTAGCGCTGAGAACTTCAGCGAGTTCGTGGTGCTGGCCGGAGCCGGCGACCGTGCCTCGGGACTGCAGCTGATCTTTTCGCCGTACCAGGTGGCGCCGTACGTCTACGGCACCCGGACCGTCGATGTACCGGTGGAGGCTTTCGCCGACCTGCTCAAGCCCGCCTACCGCGATGCGTTCGACGGTGCCGATGCCGGCGGGTGAGGCACCTCGCCGTCGTCACGGGCGAACACACCGAACATGCCGGCCCACGGCTTGACCATGAACGAGGGCGGTCCGTAGTTTTCACCGTTCACGCGAAACTGCGACAGCGTGCCGTCGAGGTACAGCGCATCGCGGCAACCGAGCCGGTCGCGAAACAGTCGCGCGAAGGTGTGAAAATTGACCGGCGACTGGCTGATCGCGAACACCACCTCGTTGCCCTTGCGCACGCATACGCCGCTGCGCCACTTGACGCTGCTGGAGTCGCGCTTGAATTGCGGGTTGAGCTTGCCGTCGATGACCAGCATGGGGCCGGACTGCGTGGCCAGGCGCGCGTCCACGGCGGCCTGCTTCCAATGCTTCGTGGTGTAGATGCCGGCGTGGCCGTTGACATCGATCGCGAACACGCCGTTGGGCAGCAATGAAAAATTGCCATGACGCGGATTGCCGTGGGTGGTATTGAGTGCAACCAGCTGCTTGCCGTTTTCAACGAACAGCCCGAGCGGGGCGCGGGCACTGTCGTAGATGCCGGCGTTGGTGGCAAACAGCAGACGGCGCTGGTGGCGCTGCCCCCAGGCTTCCAGTGTGGCGATGTCGCCGAACGCCTCGCCACTGTCCGGATTACGCCAGAACAGCTCCAGACGGGCACGATCCAGGTGGATCTCGACCACGCGGAAGGGCAGTTTGTCGAACTGCAGCGCCCGGCTGGCCACGCCGTCGTCGCCGGCATGGCCGCAGCCGCTGGCAACCGCGACCAGCAGCACCAGCAGCGGCCGCATCAGGCGACCTGGAGGGAAGGGGATGTCCGGTGTTGATGGCATGTGTCGATGGTCGCCGTTCGGCACGTGTGCGTGCAAGTACCGGTTGGCAATTCCGGGTTGTGCCGAGCGGGGTTTGCACATGCCGGTTAGAATGACCCTTTTCAGCGACGTCGCCACCATGCCGTACACGCCCATTCTCGCCACCCTCGGTTACGTGCTGTCCGAGGACGGTTCACGGGTTCTGATGATCTATCGCAACCGGCGCAAGGACGACCTGCACTTGGGCAAATACAACGGCCTGGGCGGCAAGATGGAGCCGGGCGAGGACGTGGCGGCCTGCATGCGCCGCGAGATCCGCGAGGAGGCCGGCATCGAATGCCTGGACATGCGTATGCGCGGCACCCTCAGCTGGCCGGGATTCGGCAAGAACGGCGAGGACTGGCTGGGCTTCGTCTTCGTGATCGACCGCTACTCGGGCGAGCCGCACGACGGCAATCACGAGGGTACGCTGGAATGGGTCGAACGCGAGCGCCTGATGGAGCTGCCGATGTGGGAAGGCGACCGGCACTTCATTCCCCTGGTGTTCGATGACGATCCACGTCCCTTCCACGGCGTGATGCCGTACCAGGGCGGCCGCATGCAGTCGTGGTCGTTCACGCGCGTGTGACACGCGCGCCGGGGAAGGGGGCGTGGTGCCCACGCATCATGTCGGAGGGCAAAAGCAGCCACATGTCCGTGCCAAGGCAGTGGCCGGGCTGCTATCATGCGCGCCTGCCCAATAGCAGATCGGGATACCCAACCATGGACTTGCCTAGTCCACCCTCAACGATATTTTCGAACCACCCATTCATGGGGTAGCCCCGATGGCGCGCGCCCTCGGGGAGGGAGCGTGCCATGACCGAAGCAGAAGCCCGGAACCTGCAAGACCGCCTCGCCGACCAGTTGACGCAGGTGAGCGAGCTGTTGCACCTGGAGCGCCGTGACGAGTTGCGCGAGCAACTGGCGCAGCTGCATCCGGCCGACATCGCCGACATCCTGGAAGGTCTTCCCCTGGAAGAACGTCTGGCGGTGTGGAAGCTGGTGCGGGTCGACCAGGACGGCGAAATCCTGCTGGAAGTCGGCGATGCGGTCCGCGAGTCGCTGATCGACGACATGGACGAGCAGGAGATCCTGGCCGCCATCGAGCCGATGGAGGCGGACGATCTCGCCGATCTCGTGGAGGACCTGCCGGCCGAGATGCTGCCGGAGCTGATGGCCAGCCTGGATCATCAGCAGCGCGAACGCGTGCAGTCGGCGCTGTCCTATCCGGACGACCAGGTCGGCGCGTTGATGGACTTCGAGATGGTCACCATCCGCGAGGATGTGACGCTGGAAGTGGTGCTGCGCTACGTGCGCCGTTTCGACAAGCTGCCGGCGCAGACCGACAAGCTGTTCGTGATCAACCAGGACGATGTACTGACCGGCGTGTTGCCGCTCAACTGGCTGTTGCTCAATCAGCCCGAGGACCTGGTCGGCGACGTCATGGCTCGCGACGTCAACACGTTTTCGCCGCAGGACGATGCCAACGACGCGGCCGACGCGTTCGAGCGCTACGATCTCATTTCGGCACCGGTGGTGGACCACGCCAACCGCCTGATCGGGCGCCTGACCATCGACGCGGTAGTGGACCACATACGCGAGTCGAGTGAGCAGGAAGCGTTGGATCGCGCCGGCTTGCGCGAGGAAGAGGACATCTTCGCCTCGGTGTGGGCCTCGGTGCGCAACCGCTGGGCATGGCTGGCCATCAACCTGGTCACGGCGTTTCTGGCCTCGCGCGTGATCAGCGTGTTCGAGGGCTCCATCGAGAAGCTGGTGGTGCTGGCCACGCTGTTGCCCATCGTGGCCGGCATCGGCGGCAACTCCGGCAACCAGACCATCACCATGATCGTGCGTGCCATGGCGTTGAAGGAGGTCGGCGTGAAACACGCGGCGCGGCTGTGGCGCAAGGAACTTGGCGTGGCCGTCGTCAACGGCGTGATCTGGGGTGGCGTCATCGGCCTGGTCATCTGGGGCATCTATGGCGATCTGGACCTGGGACTGCTGATGGTCGCGGCGATGGTGCTCAACCTGTTGCTGGCCGCGTTCATGGGGGTCGCCATTCCCATGACCATGGTGCGGCTGGGGCGTGATCCGGCGCTCGGATCGAGCGTCCTCATCACGGCCTGCACCGACAGCGGCGGGTTCTTCATCGTGCTGGCCCTGGCCACTGTGTTCATGTTGCACTGAGCGGGCCATGCCGATGCGTGATGCCGACTCCCTGCCGTTTGCCCATGGCGGCCCCCCGCTGGCGGGGCGCCTGCGGGCGGCCCCCGAGGATTTCCGCGTTGACGAGGTGCTCGGCTACGCGGCTGACGGTGAGGGTGAGCACGTACTGCTGGAGGTCGAGAAGCGCGAGGTCAACACGGCGTGGCTGGCGCGCGAGCTGGCGCGTTTCGTCGGCGTGGCGCCACGGGCGGTGGGTTACGCTGGCCTCAAGGATCGCCATGCCGTCACCCGTCAGGCGTTCAGCGTGCAGCTGGCCGGGCGCCCGGAGCCGGACTGGTCTGCCTTCGGGCGTGCCGGGGTGCGCATTCTGGCGGCGACCCGGCATCGTCGCAAGATCAAGCGCGGTGCGCTGGCCGGCAACCGGTTCCGTTTGATCGTGCGCGAGGTGTGCGGAGCACGCCCTGCCGCCGCGGCCGTACTGGAGGCCGTGGCCGGGCAAGGCGTGCCCAATTATTTTGGTGAACAGCGTTTTGGTCACGGTGGCCACAACCTGGAGCGGGCCCGCGCCATGTTCGATGGTCGCCGTGTGGACCGTGACACGCGCTCGATCCTGCTGTCCGCCGTCCGTTCGCACCTGTTCAACCAGGTGCTGGCCGAGCGCGTGCGCGTCGGCAGCTGGAACGGCGCCATGCCGGGGGAGGTATGGTGCCTGGACGGTTCGCGCGCGCATTTCGGTCCCGAGCCCTTCGATGCGGCCCTGCACGAGCGGCTTCAACGGGGCGACATCCATCCCTCCGGACCGTTGTGGGGGCGCGGCGATCCGCCCAGTGCCGACGCCTGCCGGGAACTGGAGCTGATGGTGGCCACCCGCGATCCCGGTCTGATCGAGGGTTTGCATGCATACGGCCTGGAACAGGCGCGCCGCCCGTTGCGCCTCGTGCCGGCAGACATGAGCTGGGACTGGCCGGACACGGAGACGCTGACGCTGGCGTTCACGTTGCCTGCCGGCAGTTACGCCACGGTGGTCATGCGCGAGTTGCTGGGCGCCCCGAAGGGGCCCGCGATCGGCTAGAATCAGGGCTTGTTTTTTGACCCGTGCCGATGGTGCGGGCTGCGCGAAACGGATGCTCGATGCGAGTTCTTGTAAGTAACGACGATGGCGTGGATGCGCGTGGCATTCGCGTGCTGGCCGAGCGCCTTGCCACTGTGGGCGAGGTCACCGTGGTGGCCCCCGACCGCGACCGCTCCGGCGCCAGCAATTCGCTCACCCTGGACCGCCCGATCCGCATGCGTCGGATGGAAGACGGTCGCTATCGCGTTTCCGGCACGCCGACCGATTGCGTGCACCTGGCCCTCTCGGGCCTGCTGGAACACGAACCGGACATCGTGGTGTCGGGTATCAACAACTCCGCCAACATGGGCGATGACGTCATTTATTCCGGCACCGTGTCCGCCGCGATGGAGGGACGCTATTGCGGGCTTCCGGCCATCGCGGTGTCGCTGGTGACCCGCGACCATCGTGGCGACCATTACGACTCGGCCGCGCGCGCGGTGGCGATCCTGATGCGCCGGCTGCTGACCGATCCGCTGCCTGCCGACACCATCCTCAATGTCAACGTGCCCGATCTGCCGTGGAGCGACATCCGCGGATTCGAGGTGACGCGGCTGGGGCGTCGGCACCGTTCCGAACCTTGCATCGAGCAGACCGATCCGCGTGGACGCCCGATGTGGTGGATCGGCCCGGTGGGCGAGGTCGACGACGCCGGCCCGGGGACCGATTTCGACGCCGTGCGTCGCGGCTATATCTCCATCACGCCACTGCACGCGGATCTGACGCGCTTCAAGGCATTGGAAAAGGTCAGCAGTTGGACCCAGGCGATGTTCGAGGACATGGCGGCCGCCGGGAAGGGCGCGGCGTGAGCGTGTTCGCGTTGCCGGCCTCGGCGCTGCGTGGCGAGGGTCTGACCTCGCAGCGCGCGCGCGACCGTCTGGCCATGAAGCTTCGCGACGAGGGTATCCGCGACCTGCGTGTGCTGGAGGCGATCCGGCGCGCACCGCGTCACCTGTTCATCGACGAGGCCTTGTCCTCGCGCGCCTACGAGAACACGGCTTTGCCCATCGGCTATGGCCAGACCATCTCCCAACCGTGGGTGGTGGCGCGCATGAGCGAGGCCCTGCTGGAATTCGGGGTGCCGGAAAAAGTGCTGGAAATCGGTACCGGTTCGGGTTACCAGGCCACGGTGTTGTCGATGCTGGTGCCACGTATCTGCACGGTCGAGCGCATCGAGGAGCTGCTGCGCCAGGCACGGCGCCGTTTCCGCCAGATCGGCATCAAGAACCTGCGTTCGCGCTACGACGACGGCCGCCTGGGATGGCCCGACGAGGCTCCGTTCGACGGCATCATCCTCACCGCGGCGGGCGAGGGCATCCCCAGCCGCCTGGGTGAGCAGCTGGCGCCGGGCGGGGTGCTGGTGGCCCCGGTGGGGCCGGCGGGCAAGCAGACCCTGGTGCGCCTGCGCAAATGCGAGGACGGCAGTCTCGAAAGCGAGAATCTCGGTGCCGTCAGTTTCGTGCCACTGCTGGGTGGAATGGCCTGAATGGACGCCCGTCGCCGAGGTATTCACCCGTCCGTACACTGGTCATGGACGACATCGCGGATGACTTCCGCCCGTCCGGGGATGCACGCCTGATGCGCCTGTTCCGTCCGTTGTATGAACGTGCCCTGGTCTGGGCGGCCAAGCCGCGCGCGGTATGGTACTTGGCCGTGCTGAGTTTCGTGGAAGCGTTCATCTTCCCGATTCCGCCGGAAGTGATGATGACGCCGATGGCACTGAGCCGTCCGCGGCGTGCCTTCAACTATGCCCACGTGTGCCTTCTGTTCTCGGTGCTGGGGTCGCTGGTGGGTTACGAGCTGGGCCATTACGCGTTCGAGGCATTGACGCCGTTGCTGGCCGAATTGCGGTTGCTCGATCCCATCAACCAGGCCGTGGAAAGCCTGCGCGGTGAAATGAACCGGCACTGGTGGAGCCTGGTGCTGGTGCTGATCCTGGCCGCGCTGCAACCGGTGCTGCCGATGAAGATCATCACCTGGGCCTCGGGCATCGTCGGGGTACCGTTGCCGGCATTCATGCTGTGCATGGCCCTGGGACGCGGCAAGCGGGTGTACCTTCTGGCGTTGCTGATCCGCCTGTTCGGCAAGCGTGCGGAGGACATGATGCACCGCCACATCGAACGCCTGGGATGGGTGATACTGGTGCTGCTGCTGGCGTTGGGGGTCTGGTGGTTCGCGTTGCGCTGAAAACACGAGGAAGTCTGGGTATGCTTGAAGCCATGCTTGCACATACGAGAGTCCGCGCGTGCATGGCGGCCGGTGCCGCCACGATGCTTCTGGCCGCCTGCGGCGTGCCGCCATTGCACCGCTCGGTGGTCGTGGAAACCAATCCCGACGGGGTCCCGGTACATGCCTCGGGCAAGGTCGACAACGACGGCTACACGGTGATGCGAGGCGACACGCTCTACAGCATCGCGTTTCGGGCCAATGTCGATTTCCATCAGCTGGCCGCCTGGAACGGCATCAGCGCACCCTACGTGATCCACCCCGGGCAGCGTCTGCGCCTGACCCGTCCGGACAACGTGCCGGCCACGCAGCCGCAGGTGCCGGTGTTCCACACCGTGGCCTCCGCGGACCATGCCGGTGGCCAGACGGAACAGGAACCCAGCGCCGTGTTCGAGACGGTGCCATCGCAACCGGCCGGCGGCGATGCCACGGCGGCGGCCTCGACATCGGCATCGGCACCGGTATCGGCACCGACCCCGGCGGGCGGCAACGGCACGCCGTCGCTGGGCCCGGCCGTGCCGGCATCGACGGTGGTGGCGGTGGCCGGTGAAGAGCCGGTGGCCACGCCCAAACCGAAACCCGAGCCGGCGCCGTCCACCCATGTGGGCGCCACGCATGCCGTTGGCGGCATCACCTGGTCGTGGCCGGCCAAGGGCAAGGTGGTGGGGCGTTTTCATGCCTCCGATGCCATTCCCGGCATCAACATCGCGGGCAATTCCGGCGATCCCGTGCGTGCCGCCGCCGACGGCGTGGTGGTCTACAGCGGCAATGGCCTGGTTGGCTACGGTGAATTGATCATCATCAAGCACAACGACGACTACCTGTCCGCCTACGGCCACAACAGCAAACGCCTGGTGAAGGAAGGCGAGCACGTCAAGGCCGGTCAGGAAATCGCACGCATGGGTTCGGGGGGCGGTTCCGGCGATGCGCTGGAATTCCAGGTCCGCTACAAGGGCAAGCCGGTGGATCCCCTGAAGTACCTGCCGGCCGGTTGAGCCGGCCGGACGGATCGGTCAGCGCGTGGCGCTGTCCGGCGGCAGGATGAATGCCGCCACCACGTGACGATCCTCGCCCGTGAGGATGGTGTGGGTGCGTGCCGCCGCGGCGTTGTCCATCGGCTCGATGCCGATGCCGCGACCGAGACACGCGGCCATGACCTCGGCCGCGGGAAATACCTGTTTTTTGCCGGTGCCCAGCAGCACCACGTCCGGTTGCAACGCCAGGATCGGCGCCATGTCCTCGGCTCGAAGCGTGTCGGCCGAGGTGGCCGACCATTCGTCGATGATGCTGTCGGCGGTGATGATGAAGCTGCGGCGCAGGCGGTGCGCCTGCTCACCGTGCACCACGGCGATGGCATCCTCCTCGACGTGGTGGACGTAGGGGTACTCGCCGGGGCGTTCCAGGTGCAGGTCCATGGTGGCGGGTCAGCGTGGAAGCGCCAGCTGGGGCTGGTCGGGATTGCGCCGGAACAGGCTCACCACATGCCCGATTTGTTGCACCAGCTCGGCGCGGGTGCTTTCCAGCAAGCGGTCCAGCTGTTGCTGGCGTTCGTCGCGGTCACCGCCGGAGAGCTTCACCTTGACCAGTTCGTGATGGTCGAGAGTCAAGTCCAGTTCCCGGATGACCCCGTCGGTGATGCCCTTGTTGCCCAGCATCACCAGCGGCTTGAGGTGGTGGCACATGCCGCGCAGATAGCGCCGCTGGGTCGGTGTCAGCGGCTTGGCGGCGGTGCCGGGCGCATTGGCGGGACGCTTGGGCGCCGGACGCGTGGACGCACTCCGGGCGCCGGCATCGGAGTGGGGGCGCTTGGAGTTCGAATGGGGTGTCATGATTCGCTGTCGACTCGCGGTAATGCGGTCACAAAGGGTATCATGCACACGTGGATTGCACCTTGTGGATCGGATCGCCATGGCCCGCAGCAAAAGCAGTTCCCGCTGGCTGCGGGAGCATTTCGAGGACGAATACGTCAAGCGCGCGCAGAGCGAAGGTTGGCGCTCGCGGGCGGCATTCAAGCTGGACGAGCTGCTGGAGCGCGACCGGCTGCTGAAGCCGGGCATGACGGTGGTCGATCTCGGCGCAGCGCCGGGTGGCTGGTCGCAGCTGGTCCGCGCGCGGCTGGCCGACCGTGGTCGCATCATCGCCCTGGATATCCTGCCGATGCAGGGTATCGGCGGGGTCGAGTTCATCGAAGGGGATTTTCGCGAAGCATCGGCACTGAAACAGCTTGAGGATGCGCTTGACGGCGACAAGGTGGACCTTGTGCTCTCGGATATGGCCCCCAATATGAGTGGTGTGGCCGTGGCCGACCAGGCACGGGCCATGCACCTGGCCGAATTGGCGCTGGAGTTTTCCAGGGAATGGCTGAAGCCGGGAGGCGCGTTCCTGATCAAGCTTTTCCAGGGAGCCGGATTCGATGCATACCTGCGCGACTTGCGTGCCGACTTCGGGCGCGTCACGATGCGCAAGCCCAAGGCCTCGCGCGCGCGCTCGAGCGAGGTTTACGCCCTGGCCAGCGCCAAGCGCTGACCGGACTTTTCCGTACTCAAAAGCGCATGAACGAAATGGTCAAAAATCTGTTGCTGTGGCTCGTCATCGCGGTGATCCTGGTCGCCGTGTTCCAAAGCTTCAGCCCGCATGGCGGCTCTGCGCAGCAGATGCCGTATTCCAGTTTTGTGCAGCAGGTCAACAACAACAATGTTGCCAAGGTCACCATCAGCTCCAAGGTGCCGGCCAACATCAAGGGCCAGCTGAAGGACGGCAGCTCGCTGGAGACCGTGGCGCCGTATGCGGACGAATCGCTGGTGCCGAACATGCTCAAGCACGGGGTGGAAGTGCGCCAGCAGCCGTCCGATGACGGTTTCTCGTTCTTCAACCTGCTGATCAACTGGTTGCCGATCATCATCTTCGTGGCGGTCCTGATCTGGTTCATGCGGCAGATGCAGTCCGGCGGCGGTGGCCGCGGTGCGATGAGTTTTGGCAAGTCGCGGGCCAAGCTGCAGGGCGAGGACCAGGTCAAGGTCAATTTCGGCGACGTGGCCGGTTGCGAGGAAGCCAAGGAGGAGGTCGGCGAGCTGGTCGATTTCCTGCGCGATCCGTCCAAGTTCCAGAAGCTGGGCGGGCGTATTCCGCGCGGCGTGCTGATGGTCGGCCCGCCCGGTACCGGCAAGACGCTGCTGGCCAAGGCCATCGCCGGCGAGGCCAAGGTACCGTTCTTCTCGATTTCCGGTTCCGATTTCGTGGAAATGTTCGTGGGTGTCGGCGCCAGCCGCGTGCGCGACATGTTCGAGCAGGCCAAGAAGCACGCGCCGTGCATCATCTTCATCGACGAGATCGACGCCGTCGGCCGTCACCGTGGTGCCGGTTTGGGCGGCGGACATGACGAGCGCGAACAGACCTTGAACGCGCTGCTGGTGGAGATGGATGGCTTCGAGGGCGGAGAAGGCGTCATCGTCATCGCCGCCACCAACCGTCCCGATGTGCTGGATCCGGCGCTGCTGCGCCCGGGTCGCTTCGACCGTCAGGTCGTGGTCGGACTGCCCGATGTCAAGGGCCGCGAGCAGATCCTCAAGGTGCACCTGCGCAAGGTGCCCATGCACACCGATATCGATCCGTCGCTGATCGCGCGCGGCACCCCCGGTTTTTCCGGCGCGGACCTGGCCAACCTGGTCAACGAGGCGGCCCTGTTCGCCGCGCGCGAGAACGCGCGGGAAGTGCGCATGAAACACATGGAGCAGGCCAAGGACAAGATCCTGATGGGCTCGGAGCGCCGTTCCATGGCCATGAGCGAAGACGAAAAGAAGCTCACCGCCTACCACGAATCCGGCCATGCCATCGTCGGGCGTCTGGTGCCCGAGCACGATCCGGTCTACAAGGTCACCATCATCCCGCGCGGGCGCGCCTTGGGTGTGACGATGTACCTGCCGGAAAACGACAAGTATTCGCTCAACAAGACCGCGATCCTGTCGCAATTGTGTTCGCTGTATGGCGGGCGCGTGGCCGAGGAGTTGATATTCGGCAACGACAAGGTCACCACCGGCGCATCCAACGACATCGAGCGCGCCACCAAGATGGCGCGCAACATGGTCACCAAGTGGGGCCTGTCCGACGAACTGGGTCCGGTGACCTATGCCGAGGACGAGGAGGAGGTGTTCCTCGGCCGATCGGTCAGCCAGCACAAGAGCGTGTCCGACGAGACCGCGCGCAAGATCGACGAGGTGGTGCGCGGCATCCTGGACGATGCCTACGCCACCACCCACCGCCTGCTGACCGAGAACATGGACAAGCTGCATCTGATGGCCGAGGCCCTGCTGCAGTACGAGACCATCGACAGCCAACAGATCGACGACATCATGCAGGGCCGTCGTCCCGGACCGCCGGCGGACTGGGACAAGCCGGCACCGACGCCGCCGCCATCGCCTTCAGCCAGCGGCAGTGATCCGGAGCCGGGCAAGGTCGGCGACCCGGCACATCAACTCTGAGACGGTGGGGCGCGGTGCATCGCGCCCCACCGTTCTTGCGGGGGATCGTACGCGTGCCCACGGAGACCTCATCGACCTGGAAAATCCGGGAGGCCGTCATTGCCGACACGCCCGAGGTGGCGCGGCTGGCGGCGGAGCTGGGATACCCGGACGCCGCCGCGACGATTGACCGGCGCCTGCGCGCATTGCTGAACGACCCCGCACACCGCGTGTGGGTGGCCGATACCGGTACCGGGCTGGCCGGTTGGGCCGCCGCCGAATGGCGGCATGCGCTGGCATTCCCCGAGCGCGTGGAATTGACCGGCCTGGTGGTGGATGTCGTCTGGCGCGGCCGTGGCGTGGGAGGCCGTTTGCTGGCGGCGGCGGAGGCCTGGGCGTGCGAGACGGGCGCGCGGGAGCTGTTTCTGGGTTCCAACGTGCAGCGCGACGCGGCGCACGTTTTTTACCCCCGCCATGGCTACACGCTGTCCAAGACACAGCACATCTACGTCAAGTCACCGCATCGCGTTTGATATGCGCCCTGTCGGCATGCCTATACTTCGCGGACCACGAATCCGGTTGGAGTGATTGATGGCGATCCTGGTTCTCGGGCTGGTGCTGTTTCTGGGCATGCATTCCACGCGCATGCTGTACCCGGCATGGCGCGACCGGGTCGTGCGCAGGCACGGCGAGACGGCCTGGAAGGGGCTGTACGGGGCGGTATCCGCCGTGGGCCTGGTGGTGCTGGTCTGGGGCTTTGCACAGGCGCGCACCGAGGCGGTGGTGTTGTATGTGCCGCCGTTGTGGCTACGTCACTTCAACGCGTTGTTCACGTTGCTGGCGTTCGTGTTGCTGGCGGCGGCCTATGTGCCGCGCAATCACTTTCGGCAGAAGATCGGCCATCCCATGCTGGCGGGTGTGAAGGTGTGGGCGTTCGGCCATCTGCTTGCCACCGGCATGCTGCATGACGTGGTGCTTTTCGGTGCCTTCCTGATCTGGGCGATCGCCGATTTCGCGGTGTCGCGACGCCGTGACCGGCGGCGGGGCGTGGTCCGGCCTGCCGCGACGGCGGCGGGCGATGTCGTGACCGTGGTTGTCGGCGTGGCGGCGTGGGCACTGTTTGCGTTCGTCCTGCACACTTGGTTGATCGGCGTCAGTCCCTGGGCCTGAGAACGTGTGAAAAAACGCCCATCTGGTATGCCTGTCGCCAAACGTCGAATCTTTCACGAACTCCGAGGTGGCTTCTCGGCCGCCGACATTTCCGGTGCCGCGTGCCCGGTCTGGCGTCAGCCGCCGGACGGGGCCAGCGCGAAACGGACGTCGCGGTTGGTCGGGTCCGCCTTGACCAGGGTCAGGTCCACCCGGGCGCCCAATGGGAGCGCCGCGCCGGCGTCCACACGGGCCTCGATCGCGGGCATGCGGATCATGGCGTCGCCGCGTTCCGGATGCTGGTGGTCGACCTCGATGATGCTGCCCCGGAAGGTGTCGCCAACGCGTTTCTGCAACAGTACCGCTTCCACCAGGTCCAGCACGGCGTGCTCGAAACGGCTGGCCCGATGGCCGGCTTCGCGCATGGTGGCCGGAAGGGCGGGCAGGGCGGCGAGTACCCAGTCGGGCACCGGCGTGCCGGCGCAAAGGGCGACGCAGATCTCGCCGCTGTACCGGTCCACCAGGCGTCGCAGCGGCGCCGTGGCATGGGTGTATTCGGCGGCCAGTGCGGCGTGTCGGTGGGCGTCCGGCAATGCGCCATCCGTGAAGACCGCATAATCGGCGCCACGCAGCAGCCGCGTGGCCGCGACCATCATGGCCACGTGGGTCGGATTGGACGGATCCAGTGCATTGATGAAATCGGCGGGCGAGCGGGCCGCCGGCCAGTCGATGTCCAGTCCCACGGCGACATGGCGCAGGCGTTGCACGTCGCGCGGGTCGGCCTCGGGCAACGTGCGCAGCACGCCGGTACCGCCGGTGGTCATCAGGTGCGCGGCGGCCATGCCGGTCAGCAGTGAAACCTGCTCGTTCCAGTCCTCGACCGGCAAGCGTGCACGGTAGGTCAGTGTCCACTCGCCCTCGACGGTGCCGATTTCCTGTTCCGGCAGGCCCAGGCTGATCGCGCCGAGCCGGCGCTGGCGCTGCATGCGTCGTTCACCGACTATCCGCACCTGCTCCCACAGCGGGTCGGCCCGGCCGGCGTCGATGTCGGCCTGGACGCCGGCATAATCCAATCGTGCACGGCTTCGTACGCGCGCCCGCCGTACATCCACCGCCACGCCTTCGCCGCGATCATCCAGGTCGATGCGCCACAGCAGGGCCGGACGTACCTGGTCGGGCAGCAACGAGGCCGCGTCTTCGGACAGGCAGCGCGGGTGCAACGGGATGGTGCGGTCAGCTCCGTACAGGGTCTCGCCGCGTCGGTGGGCCTCCTGGTCCACCGCGTCGCCGGGGGTGACGAAGGCGGCGACGTCGGCAATGGCGTAATACACCCGATGGCCGTCACCATGCGGCTCCACGAACAACGCCTGATCCAGGTCCATCGAGCCGGGCGGGTCGATGGTGACCAGCGGGATGTCGGTACGGTCCAGTGCCGGCAGACGCGGTTGCCGGGCGGCAGTCCGGGCCGTGGCGACCACCTCGTCGGGGAAACGTTCCGGCAGCTGCAACTGGTCGCGTATGCGCGCGATGGCCTGCTCGAAGGCGCGATCGTGCGGCGGGCGTATGTGCAGGCGGCGGGTGCAGGGCATGGCTCAGTCGACGTCGGTGGCCTTGAACACCAGCATGTCGCCGGATGCCGTGACCAAGGTCAGGGTCGGCGGGTTGGCGTCCTCGTCGAGGCGGTACTTCGACGGCTTCTCCAGACGCGAACTGATGGCCCGGTCCAGGCGGCTGACGGCCGGATCGGCGCAGGCCATCATGGTGCTGACCATTTGCTTGACCGCCAGTTTCCCGTCCTCGATGGTGACGCTGCCGTTGAGCACGTTGCAGGCGTTGGCCACATGGACGCGTTCGTCACGAAAGCCCAGTTCCAGCGGCTTGTCGCGGCGCGCGAACAATTCCTGGATGTAGTGTCCGTCGCTGTCGGTGGCGTTCCTCAGCTGCCAATGGTGCTGGCTCAGCGCCCCCATCACCTGGTCGGGAGTCATGGACTTGCTGGGATTGAAGGCGCAACCGGCCAGGACGATCGCAAGCGCGGCGAGGACGGGAAAGAGGGGTTTCATGATGCTCTCCGGCAACAACATGGGAAATCGGATAATCGGGAAATCGGACGACCGCCGAACATAGCAGTCCCACGCGGATTATTTCATGAACGTGTCGTGGTTTGCGTCGCGGCGTTATCCTGATCGGCATCATTGATCGATTCGGAGTCACCGACATGTCCACTCCCGCCTACGCCGCCAAGCAAGCCGGTGGCCCGCTTTCGCCGTGGCGCATCGAACGCCGTTCTCCCGGCGCGCATGACGTGCAGATCGACATTCGCTATTGCGGCGTCTGCCATTCGGACATTCATCAGGTGCGCGACGAGTGGGGCGGCGCGCATTTCCCGATGGTGCCGGGGCACGAAATCGTGGGGGTGGTTTCGGCGGTAGGGGCGCAGGTCACGCGCTGGACCGTCGGCGATCGTGTCGGCGTGGGCTGTTTTGTCGATTCGTGTCGTCATTGCGATGCCTGCCGCGATGGCGAGGAGCAGTTCTGTGCCGAAGGCATGAGTGCCACCTACAACGGGTTCGAACGCACCGATGGTCGCCTGGATCGTTCGCGACCGACCCAGGGCGGCTATTCCACGCGTATCGTGGTCGATGAAAATTACGTGTTGCGCGTGCCGGACAGCCTCGATCCGGCACGTGCCGCGCCGCTGCTGTGTGCCGGTATCACCACCTACTCGCCATTGCGGCGGTTCGGCGTCTCGCCCGGCATGCGGGTGGCCGTGGTGGGCCTGGGCGGTCTCGGCCACATGGGCGTGAAGATTGCCCACGCCATGGGCGCGCAGGTCAGCGTGCTGAGCCACTCGCCGGGCAAGCGCGACGATGCGTTGGCGCTGGGCGCGGACGAGTTCATCGCGACCCGCGACGAGGACGTGTTCAAGCAGCATGCGGGCCGCTTCGACATGATCCTGGATACGGTGTCGGCCGCGCACGATTACAACGCTTATCTGGGCCTGCTCAAGCGTGGCGGCAACATGGTCTTGGTCGGCTTGCCGGAGCCCAGCGCGCTCAGCGCCGGCGTCCTGATCCGTGGCCGGCGCTCGCTGTCCGGTTCGATGATCGGGGGCATTGCCGAAACCCAGGAAATGCTGGACTTCTGTGCCCGCCATGATATTGCCGCCGATGTCGAGGTGATCGATGCCGACGGCATCAACCGGGCCTACGAGCGGATGCTGGCCGGCGACGTGCATTACCGTTTCGTGATCGACACCGCCAGCCTGGGCAGGGATGCCTGAGAGCCTGCGAAAAAGCCTCCATCTGCCGCGCGGGCGACGGATCAGCGTGGTGACGGCGCGCGAATGTCGACCCCGGCCTCGCGCAGGCCGGTGTGCAGGGCCTTGGCGAAGGCCGCCGCATCGGACCGGTCGCCGTGCACGCACAACGTGTCCGCATGCACGGCGAGGGCTGTGCCGTCCGAGCCCCACACCCGGCCATGGGTGGCCAGTTCGCGGGCCTGCGCGACGGCATCGTCGAGGGTGTCGATGACCGCGCCGGAGGTGCCGCGCGGCAGCAGCTTGCCGTCGCTGCCGTAGCGGCGGTCGGTGAAACCCTCGTGCGCGACCGCCAGGCCGGCATCGGCCGCGACACGACACAACGTGCCGCCGGCAAACCCGATCACGCGCAGGGCGGCATCCACGTCGCGCACCGCCTGCGCCAGGGCCCGGGCCAGGGCGGGATCGGCTTCCAGCATGTGGTAGAGCGCACCGTGCGGCTTGACGTGGCGCGGGGTGAGCGCACGGGCACGTGCCGTGGCGGCCAGTGCCCCGAGTTGGGTCACGGTCATGGCGTACAGCTCATGTGCCGTGACGGCCATGGCACGTCGGCCGAAGCCGGCCAGGTCGGGCAGGCCCACGTGCGCGCCGACCGCGACGCCGGCCTCGGCGGCGGCGGACAGCGTGTCCAGCATCGTCACCGGGTCGCCGGCGTGGAAACCACAGGCCACGTTGACGGATGATACCCAGGGCATCACCTCGTGGTCGGCGCCCATGCGCCAGGCACCGAAGGATTCACCCATGTCGCAGTTGAGGTCGATGACGTGGCTCATGCGGATTCCAGGCGTTGGCGGATGTGAACGAGCAGTTCCCCGAGTTCGCGCTCACGACGTGCCAGCAGGTCCGCCGCCGCGGCCGGTTCGATCCATGCCAACCGGACCGTGTCGCCGGGACGGCACTGCGCCAGGACGGGCAGGTCCACGGCAGCGACCTGGGCGACACGCGGGTAGCCGCCGGTAACCGGGTGCTCGGGCCCCATGACGATGGGGATGCCATCGGGCGGCAGTTGCACGACGCCCGGCACCAGGCCTTCGCTGACGAGTTCCAACGGCTCGCGCAACGACAAGCGTGGGCCGTCCAGACGCACGCCGACGCGATTGCTCTGCGAACCGATGTGGAACGCGGTATCGGTCAGAGCCCGCAGGGCCGTTTCGGTCAACGCGTCGGTATGCGTGGCGCGGATCAGACGCAGGCGACGCGGTGCATGATCCGGGAACCACGGTTGGGGATCCAGCGACCAGGTCGGTGCCTCGTCCGGCACGCGTATCCCGGCGCGGCCCAGTGGCAATTTGTCGCCGTCGCGCAGGGCGCGCGGGACGGGGCCGAGTACCGCATTCACGTCGGTGCTGCGGCTGCCGCGCCAGGGCGGCACGTCGATACCTCCGGTGAAGGCGAGGTAGGCGCGGCAACCGGCGGATATCGGGCCGAGGCGCAGGCACTGGCCGCTCGCGACCGGTACCGGCCGCCACATCGGCAGGGCGGCTTCGTCGAGACGGGCGTGCGGCAACGGTGCACCGGTCAGGGCGATGACGGTGTCGGTGTGGCAGGTCAGTGTCGGACCCAGCAGCGTGACTTCCAGCGCGCAGGCATCCGGCCGATTGCCGACCAGCGCGTTGGCCAGGCGCCATGCGGGCAGGTCGGCGGCCCCGCTGGCGCCGATCCCCAGGTGGCCGCTGCCATGACGCCCGGCGTCCTGCAGCGTGGTCAGGAGACCGGCCTCGTGCAGCGTCAGCATGGGGCCTTCTCCCGGGGCGTGTCGTCAAGCTGATCGACGGCATGCAGGCGTACCCGGTCGCCCGGCAGGAGCAGGCACGGATGTGCATCGTTGTCGGCATCGAACAGGACACGGTCAACGCGACCGATCAGGTTCCATCCTCCGGGCAGGATGCGCGGGTAGATGCCGGTCTGGCTGCCGCCGATGGCGACCGCGCCGGCCGGCACCCGGGTACGCGGCGAATCGCGCCGTGGCGTCGCCAGGGCTGGATCCATGCCGATCAGGTAGGGGAAGCCGGGCGCGAACCCGATCATGCCCACGCGGTATTCGCCGTGCACGTGCCGGGTCACGACGTCCTGCGACGACAGGCGACACGCCTGTGCCACGTGTTCGAGATCGACGCCGTCGTAACACACCGCCAGGCGATGCACGGCGCCATGATCCGGCACGTCGTCCTCGTCGGTGGCGGCGATCACCTCGCGGACCCGGGACTGCCAGCGGCGCACGTCCGACGCTGCGCTCAGCCCGTGGCGCAACAGCACGCTGGCGTAGGCGGGCACGATGTCGCGCATGCCCTCGATGCGGGCCGCACGCAGCGCGCCGGCCAGGGCATGCACGCGGCGGTTGATGTCGCCGTCAATACGATTGCCCAGCGTCAGCAGGCTCGCCTGTTCGCCGATCGATGCGATCTCGACATGCATGGGATATCCGGGGAAGGCGCGGATGGATTCATGAACAGGGTGGCATGGTTCCCCGCGGGAGCCAACCGATCGATGCCGATCGGGCCAGGCCGCCGTTCTGCGTCGCGCCGCCTTCGCTGACAATTGCGCACGCCCGATGACCGGCCGGGCCGGCAACAAGGCGACGGCGTCAGTCGACGCTGCCTGCGTGCGCCGGTCCCGACTGGTCCACGGCCCGTTTGACGGCGGCGACAAAGGCCCGGCGTGCGGCGACTTCCTGCTTGCCCCAGGCGTGCGGCCAGGCGGCAACCTGCGCGATGACCAGGTGGCGTGCGGGGTCGATGTAGACCATTTGTCCGAAAATGCCCATGGCGGCATAACTGCCGTCGCTGTCGGTCCACCACAGGTAGCCGTAGTCGTGGCGGGGATCGTCCAGTCGCTGCTGTCCGGTTACCGCACCGCGCATCCAGGCCTTGGCCATGACCGGCTTGCCGTCGATACGTCCGTCTTCGAGCATGAACTGACCCAGGCGGGCATAGTCCGCGAGCGTGGCCGACAGACCGCTGCCGCCGGTGTCGCTGCCGTCGCATTCGTCCTCCAGCCAGTGCGCGTCCGACGCCATGCCGTAGGGCTTCCAGATATGTTCGGACAGGTACGTGGCCAGCGACTGGTGTGTGGCGCGTTGGACCAGGATGCCCAGCAGGTCGGTCTCGGCCGTGTTGTAGTTGAAGTGCGTGCCGGCGGGCCACTGTCGCGGCAGCTTGGCCAGGTAGGGCAGGATGTGCGGCTGCCCGTCGCGGCAGGGCGCGCGGTACATGCGGGCCACGTCCGAGTGCGGGTCGGTGTAATCCTCGTTCCAGCGCACGCCCGAGGTCATGGTCAGCAGTTGGCGTACGGTGACTTCGGCGTAGGCGCTTCCCTTCAAGGACGGAATGTAGGTCGCCAGGGTGTCGTCCAGCGAGGCGATGGCACCCTGTTCGAGCGCGATGCCGAGCAGCATCGAGGTGACGGACTTGGCCACGGAGAACGATGTCCAATGCGTGTCCGGACCGAAGTGGGGTGCATGCCGGCGCAAGCGGACCCGCCCGTCCTGGAGCACCATCACACCGGCGATGTGGAACCGTTTCATGTACGTGTCGATGTCGGTACCGTCGGTCCAGAGCGGCTGCAAGGGCGCGCCGGCGGGCAACGTGCGGGCATGCGTGCCGGCGGCCACGCGGTCGGCCGGAAAGATCCGATACAGGCGTGAAAAGTCCCGGTCGCGGCGGGCCTGCGACCAGAACAGCACGTCCTCGCGTTGCTGGCCGACGCTTTGGGTCGCGGCCGGAGCGGCCGGCAGCGACGACGGTGTGGCGAGAAGCGCCATGCAAAGCAGGGACGGCAGGCGGAAACGGAACATGCGGTTCATCCGTGGGCGGAAAACGGGCATGATACTTGTCCCGATGGCGCATCGGCTGCGTTATCCTCGTGGTCCTTGCGGCAGGCCGCCGCCTGCGGGAGCCAGTACGACATGTGGTACGCCATCATGGCCACGGACGTGGCCGATTCGCTTGAAAAACGACGTGCGGCGCGTCCGTCGCACCTCGCCCGGCTGCAAGCGTTGCATGCCGAAGGACGCCTGATGCTGGCCGGCCCGTTCCCGGCCAACGACTCGGCGGATCCGGGAGCGGCGGGTTTTTCGGGCAGCCTCATCATCGCGGCGTTCGACAGCCTCGAAGCGGCGTGTGCCTGGGCCGATGCGGATCCGTATCGCGACGCCGGCGTCTATGCGGATGTCGACGTGCGGCCGTTCACGCAAAGCCTGCCATGAGCGCGGTCGGCGTGGAGGACATCCGCCGGCGCCTGGAGGCGGCCCTGCATCCCGAGGCGTTGGAGGTCATCGACGAGGGTCACCTGCACATCGGTCACACCGGCGAGGGCAAGGGCCATTTCCGTATCCGTATCCGTGCCGCGGATTTTGCCGGCAAGACGCCGATCCAGCGCCACCGGCTGGTCTACGCGGCGCTGGGGGAGTTGATGGAAGACGGCATTCACGCGTTGGCCATCGAGGCGGAGGCCTGAGAGCATGGAAAAAATCGCCCGTCTGTGGCGGTCGAGTTTTCCCAAGTGCCGGGCCTTGCCGAGTATTTTGTTCAAAAAAATGTACTATGTTATTGATTTTACATATGACAATATCGCCATATTGCACCGAAAATCGGTGCTTGGCACAGTGATGTCTCGCCTGTCCGGCGCAGGGCGCGCCGGCGCCCCGTCCATGGATCCCATCCCGTCATGCGCCTGAGCACCATCAAACTGGCCGGTTTCAAGTCGTTCGTCGACCCGACCACCCTGCACCTGCCGACCAACATGACCGGTGTGGTCGGTCCCAACGGTTGCGGCAAGTCCAACATCATCGACGCCATCCGCTGGGTGATGGGCGAGAGCGCGGCCAGTCGCCTGCGCGGCGATTCGCTGACCGACGTGATCTTTTCCGGTTCCAGTGCACGCAAGCCGGTCGGCCAGGCCATGGTCGAGCTTATTTTCGACAACGCCGACGGCACCGTGCAGGGCGAGTTTGCCAATTATTCGGAAATTTCGGTCAAGCGCGTGGTCACGCGCGACGGCCAATCGCAATATCACCTCAACGGTGCGCGTTGCCGCCGCCGTGACATCACCGACCTGTTTCTGGGCACCGGCCTGGGGCCGCGCAGCTACTCGATCATCGAGCAGGGCATGATCAGTCAGATCATCGAGGCCAAACCGGAACAGCTGCGCCAGCACCTGGAGGAGGCCGCCGGCATCTCCAAGTACAAGGAGCGCCGCAAGGAAACCGAAAGTCGCATCAAGTCCACGCGCGAAAACCTCGACCGTGTGCAGGATGTGCGCGACGAGGTGGACAAGCAGCTGGAACATCTCAACCGCCAGGCCCGTGCCGCCGAACGCTGGAAGGCCCTGAAGGAAGAACAACGGCTCAAGGAGGCCGAGCTGCGCGCACTGGACTACCGCGATATCCAGCGCCAACGCGAGGGTCACGGGGCGGGCCTCACCCAAGCCCAGATCCGCATGGAAAAGCTGGGTGCCGAACAGCGCGATGCCGAGGCCCAGCTGGAAAACGCCCGCGAGCGTCACCAGGCTTCCAGTGAACACCTCAACGAGGTGCAGGCCGAGGTCTACAAGGTCGGCGCCGAGATCGCCCGAGTCGAGCAGCAGGTCCAGCACAATCGCGACCTCAAGGAACGGCTGGAACGCTCGCGCCAGGAAGCGGCCCGCGAGCACGACGAACTGGCCGGCCACATCGGTGCCGACCGCGAACAGGTCGAATCGTTGCGCCAGGCGCTGGCCGAGGGTGAGCCGCAGCGCGAGGCCATCGAGGAATTGCGCGAACAGACCGCCGAGGTGTTGCGCGAGGCCGAAACCCGGCTCGCCGACTGGCAGGGCACATGGGACGCACACACCCGCGATGCCGCCGAGGTGTCACGTGCCGCCGAGGTCGAGCGCACCCGTCTGGATTACCTGGACCGCCAGGCCGTGGAGAACGCGCGCCGACGTGAAGCGCTGGAAGGCGAGCACAAGGCCTTCGACGTGGATGCGCTGGACGAGGCCGCCACCCGCCTGACCGGCGAGCATGACCAGCAGCAGGAAACGGTGGAAACGCTGGGCGCTCTGCTCGACGAACACAAAATCCGGCACGGGCAGTTGCAGGACGAGGAGCGCCAGGTGCAGTCGGCCCTGAACGACGCGCGCCAGCAGCTGCAGACCTCGCGCGGCCGCCTGGCATCGCTGGAGGCGTTGCAGAATGCGGCGCTTGGCCAGGACGACGATGCCGGAGGCCAATGGTTGCAGGAACACGGCTTGGCCCAGGCCACCCGCCTCGGCGCCATGCTGCGCGTCGACGCCGGCTGGGAAGCGGCGGTGGAAAGCGTGCTCGCGGGCATGCTCGATGGCGTCCTGGTCGACGATGGCGCCGCCACGCACGCGGCGGCGCTGGCGGCGTTGCAGGATGCCGACATGGTATTGATGAACGCCGGCGACGATGCGGCCGGCGCGGCCGGAACGCTGGCCGAGCACGTGCGCGGACCGGCCGCGGTGTTGCGCCTGCTTGGTCGTGTGCATACCGCGACGGATGTCGATGCGGCGGTCGCGCGGGTGGCTACGCTGGGCGAGGCCGAATCGGTCATCACCGCCGCCGGCGAGTGGCTGGGTGTCGGCTGGGCGCGCGTGTGCCGTTCCGGCGCCAGCCAGGCTGGCGTGTTGGCGCGCGAGCGCGAGATCAAGGAACTCACCACGCGCGCGGAAACCCTGGAAACCGGTCTGGAGGAGATGGGCGAGCGGTTGGAAACCCTGCGTGGCGGGAAAGTCGAGGCCGAACGCGCGCGCGATGACGCCCAGCGCCAGTTGTACCAGGCACACCGACGCCTGTCCGAGCTGGCCGGACAACTGCAGAGTCACCGCGGCAAGGTGGAAACCGCACGTGCGCGCAACGAAAAGGTCGGCGGCGAGTTGCGCGAGCTGGCCGAGGCGCACCAGGCCCTGGAAGAACAGACCCGCGAGGCGCGGGCGCGCTTGGACGAGGCCGTCGAGCGCATGGGCGATTTCGAGGATCGCCGCCGCGAGCTGGAAAACACCCGCCGCGAATTGCTGGAGACGCGCGAAGAGGCGCGCATGAACGCGCGCGAGGCCGCCGAGCAGGCGCACACGCTGGCGCTGTCGATGGAATCACGGCGCAGCTCGCTCACCTCGCTGGAGCAGTCGTTGGCGCGCATGGACAACCAGCTGAACCAGCTGCAGGCGCGTCGTGCCGAGATCGACCGGCAGCTGGAGCAGGGCGCCACGCCGGTGGTCGAACTGGAAGCCGAGCGCCAGACCTATCTCGACCAGCGCCTGTTGGTGGACAAGCAACTGGTGGAAGCGCGACGTGCGCTGGAAGATTGCGACGGCGAGTGCCGCCGTCTGGAGCAGGAGCGCCAACGCGCCGAGCAGCAATTGTCCGAATTGCGCGAGCAGCATTCGGAAAAACGCCTCGCCGCGCAAGCCCTGGACATGCGTGCCGAACAGTTGGCCCAGGCCATCGCCGAGTCCGGACTGGAACTGGAGCCGCTGCTGGAAGGCTTGCCCGACGACGCCGATGCCGTCGAGCGCAAGCGCGAGCTGGAATCGATCGCCATGCGCATTGCCCGTCTGGAGCCGGTCAACCTGGCCGCGATCCAGGAGTACGAGGAACAGTCCGAACGCAAGAAGTATCTCGATTCGCAGCTGGAGGACCTGGCCAGCGCCCTGGAGACGCTGGAGGGCGCGATCCGCAAGATCGACCGCGAGACCCGCCAGCTGTTCAAGGAAACCTTCGACAAGGTCAACGCCGGCATC
>CAZMKO010000018.1:0-33472 GCA_964566965.1 uncultured Rhodanobacteraceae bacterium | reverse complement strand
ACCTGCTGGCCTGGGCCGACGAGCTGCAGGAGATCAAGACCATCTGCCATTCCGGTCACAAGGCCACCATGGTGGTACGCGTGGACGCGGACGGCCACGCCGTCACCGCCGGCCCGCAGGTTGAGATCGGCGGCAACGACCGCTATGTCTCGGTAAGTCGCGCCGAATTCAAGAAGATCACCGCCGGACACGGCCGCATCGAACCGCAGCAGAGCGTGCTGCCCCTGGACCGCACCGACTGAGACCATGCCATGATTCCACCGCCACCCCGCCCCGATGCGCACTGGGAACGCCCCTATTGGCATGCCAGCGGCGAGGATGCCGAGCTGCTGTACTTCGTGTTCGGCCGGTTTCCCGGCACCCTCGACATCGGCCTGCCCGACAGCATCACCGCGACGCGCTACGCGCATGACACCTTGCGCCAATGGGAGGGCTACCCGCTGGCCGACGCCACGCTGGGCAAGCAGTTCGCCGCCGACACGCCTGACACCCTGGCCTCGGCGCGCGCCACCGAGCACGTGCTGCGCGTCGCCGGGCGGGTCGCCGACCCGTCGGACCTCGATTACCTGCGCAACACGCTGCGCGCCATCGTGCGTCTGTTCGACGTCGGCGCCGTGGCCGTGGCGGACCCGCTGGTGACCGGACTGTTCAGCCGTGACCGCTGGATCCGGGATGTCGCCAGTGGCAACGACCACACGCTGCGCCAGCACTTTCTGGTGCTGTCCGATGCCGACCCTGACGATCCCGCGCGCCGCTGGGTGCACACCCGCGGCCTGCGCAAATTCGCACGCCCGGACATCAGTCTGACCGGCGTCCCCGTCGACGCGGTCGGCCAGGCCGGGGCGCTGTGCCAACAACTTGCCGACATGCAGGCCTTGGGCGGCATGTTCGGCGACGGCCAGCAACTGCCGGTGGATGGCGTTGGTATCTTCGAGGCACGGCCGGGCGGCAGCCGCGACGACCCGCGTTTCCACAACACCCACGTTGCCATGCGCTGGCCGGACTGACCGGCCGGCGCTTGCCGGGACCGCCATCGCGGCCACCGGCCGCTCCGGCGAAAAAGCAGAGATACCGCCATGCCCCACGGACCCGGGTTTTGCTAAAGTTCTCCCACTATTCGGGGAGAACACCATGCGATTTTGTCTTGCCGCCGTCCTGGCCATGGTTCTGGCCATGCCCGCCACGGCGCCGGCCGCGCCATCCGCGCCTGGCGGCCACCAGCCGCTCGAGATTCCGCCGCTTGCCTATCGCCAGCGCACGCTGGACAACGGGCTGGAGGTGTTGAGCATCGAGGACCATTCCAACCCCACCGTGGCGGTGCAAGTGTGGTACCACGTTGGATCCAAGGACGATCCGCAGGGCCGCTCCGGCTTCGCGCACCTGTTCGAACACTTGATGTTCAAGAGCACCAAGCACATGCACGCCGAGCAGATGGACCGCCTCACCGAGGACGTCGGCGGCGCCAACAACGCCTCCACCGGCGACGATGTCACCAACTATTTCGAGGTAGTGCCATCCAATCACCTGCGCACGCTGCTGTGGGCCGAGGCCGAACGCCTGTCCAACCTCAACGTGGACGAGAAAAACTTCAAGTCCGAGCGCGCCGTGGTCGAAGAGGAATACCGCCAGAGCGTGCTTGCCAATCCCTATGGCCGTCTGTTCAACGCCATCGATGCCCATTCCTTCACGGTGCACCCCTACAAGCGCCCGACCATCGGCAATATCGACGAGCTGGAGGCGGCTTCGCTGCCGGACGTGATCGCCTTCCACGAAACCTTCTACCGCCCCGACAACGCCACCCTGATCGTGGCCGGCGATTTCGACCCGAAACAGCTGGATGCCTGGGTCGACCAGTACTTCGGCTGGATCCCGAAACCGGACACGCCGATCCCGCAGGTCGAGGCCGACGAGCCGGCCCGCACGCAGGATCGCCAGGTTACCGTCACCTCGCCCACCGCACCGCTGCCCGGCGTGGCCATGACCTGGCTGATCCCGCCGGCGTCCAGCCGCGATTCGGCCGCGCTGGAAGTGGCCGCCAACCTGCTCGCCGGCAGCGATTCCTCGCGTCTGCACCAGGCACTGGTGTACCACGACCAGATCGCGCGCCAGGTCGGCGTGTTCGCCGACCAGCGCATGGGGCCGGGGCTGTTCACCGCCTACGCCATCCTGGCCAGCGACCACACCCCCGACGAAGCCGCCGCGGGCATCCGCCAGGGCATCAGGGACCTGACCGATGGCAAGATCGATGCCGCCGAACTGGACAAGGTCAAGACACAACTGCTCACCGACGCGCTGCGGCAACGCCAGACGGCCCAGGGCAAGGCCTTCGCGCTGGGCCAGGCGGCCCTCATCGAGGGTGACCCGGCGGCCGTCAACAAGGACCTGGACGCCCTGCAGGCGGTCAACGCCGACGACGTCCGACGGGTCCTCAAGACCTACGTGACCGGTGCGCACAGCGTCACCATCAACTACCTTCCGAAACATCAGGAGGCCGCCCGATGAACGCCCGCAAGCCGCTCGTGTTGTGCCTTCTTTCCGCGCTGACACTGGCCGTGAGCGCCAGCGCCGGTGCCCAGGAGACGTTCCCTTCCGCTCCGCCGGCACCGGGGCCGGTGCCCACCCTGGATATTCCGACGCCGCAATCGATCACCCTGGACAACGGGTTGCGCGTCGTCGTCGCGCACCGTGACGGCCTGCCACTGGTCACCGCGCGACTGCTGATCCGCGCTGGCAGCGAGACCGACCCGAACGACAAGGCCGGCCTGGCCGCCCTCACCGCCACCCTGCTGACCCGCGGCGCGGCCGGCATGGACGCCCCGACCATGGCAACCACCGCCGACGCCCTCGGCGGTGCGCTGGACAGCGACGCCGACTGGGACCAGTCCAGCCTCGGCATCACCGTCACCACGCCGCGCCTGGCCGATGCGCTGGACCTGATGGCCAAGGCCGCGCAGCAACCGGCGTTCCAGGATGCCGAACTGGCCCGTGCCCGCAAGCAGACCTTGGACAGCCAGCGCCTGCGCCTGTCGCAGCCGACCGGCATGGCCAGCGTGCTGGCCGAACGCGAGGTCTTCGCCGGCGGCAGCTACGCGCACCCGTCCGCCGGCACACCGGCCTCCCTCAAGCGCATCACCCGCGCCGATGTCGTGCACCAGCATGACACCTGGTACCGCCCGGACAACGCCATCCTGGTGCTGGCCGGCGACATCGACACGGACCAGGCCCGGCAACTCGCCGCCACCGCGTTCGGCGACTGGAAGGCCCCGGCCGGAGCGCTGCCTTCGCGCGACACCGGCACCGGCACCGCCGCCACACCGAAGCTGCTGGTGGTCAACCAGACCGGCGGCGGACAGGCCGGCGTGGTCGCCACCCACCGCGGCATCGCCCGCAGCGACAAGGACTACTACATCGGCAGCGTGGCCAACGCCGTGCTGGGCGGCTCCTATTCGGCGCGCCTCAACGAGGAAATCCGCATCAAACGCGGCCTCAGCTACGGCGCGCACAGCCGCCTGGACACGCGCCGTGACGGCGGCCAGTGGATGGCCGTCGTGCAGACCAAAAACCCCTCCGCGGCACAGGTCGTGCAGCTGATCGAAACCGAGTTCGGCAAACTCGGCAGCGCCCCGGTGTCCAAAACCGAACTGGCCGCCCGCAAGGCAACCCTCACCGGCGGCTATGCGCGAAGCCTGGAAACCACTGCGGGGCTGGCCTCGCGCGTGGGCACCCTGGCCCTGTACGACATCGACCCGGCGGAAATCGGCAAGTACATCCGCCGCGTCGATGCGGTCACGCCGGATCAGGTCCAGGCCTTCGCCAAGGCCCATCTGGACGCCGACGGCACCCACGTGATCGTGGTCGGCGATGCCGCGGCATTCGGCGCCGACCTGAAGCAGCGCCATCCGCAACTGCACCAGGTCGACATCGACAAGGTGGATCTGGACACTCCCGCCGGCACACGCTGAACGACGACCGTCCGCACGACCCGGGACGGCCCCGCCGCCCCGGGAAATACCGGACAGGATGCGCATCGCTCCGTTATAATTGTACCGAGGGGTTCAACAAAGTAACGAAGGAGCAGCGCATGCGCGCTTTACTACCCGCATTCACCGCCGGCCTGTTGGCGGCGGCCACCCTCGCCCCCGCATCCGCCCGCGCAGCCGACGTCAGCGTCCTGGCCGGCGGCAGCATCACATCGGGCGGTCGCTGGACCACATCCGTGTTTGCCAATGTCAACGGCACGACCCACGAGTGGAAACGCCTGCACTGGCAACCGGTAGGTACACTCGGCTGGATCAAGAGCCGCAACACTCCGCACGACAATCTCGACCACGACGTCTACGTGGCCGGCGCCGGTGTGCGCCTGCCGCACTTGTGGCGCAACGCCTTCTTCAGCTTCCAGGTCGGCGCCGCCGGCGGCCGCACGGACGCCATCAGCAGCGCTCCCCAGTTCATCAGCTCGGCCGGCTGGCAGGGCGAGCACTGGGTGTTCATGCTGCGCCACATTTCCAACGGCCACTTTTTCGGTGGCAGGAACCTGGGCGAAACGATGGCGTTGGTGGGAGTGACGTTCTAGGGCCGGGAGTCGCGATCCCGGGAAAGCATCGCGGCTTCGGCCGCGATGGCGCTCTCGCCGAAAGCTCGCTCTGTCTTATGGGAATCGGCAACCGCGACCCAGGACCCAAGACTTGGCGCCGAAAACTGAAAACCGAAAACGTTACCCGCCGTCAATGGCCGCCGGCCGCGGCCGGTCCGGCCTTGGCCACGAACGGCGGTTTGGCCAGCCAGGTGACGGCGATCAATCCCAGGAAAATCCAGCCCAGGCCGTGGAAGATCTCGTTGAACGACATCTGGTAGCTCTGCTGGGTGATCATCTGGTTGACCAGTGCCAGGGACTGTTCCCTCGTGTCCGGCCCGAGCAGGCTGCTCGCACCCTGTGACGTCGGGTCGTACAACGTGACGTGCTCGCTGAGGCGGGCGTGATGCAGCGTGGCGCGGTGATCCCACATCGACGTGACGATGGAGGCGGTGAAGCTGCCGCCCAGGGTACGCAGGAACGTGGCCACACCCGATCCGGACGCGATCTCGTTGGTATTGAGATCCGACATCAGGATCGTCAGCACCGGCATGAAGAAGAACGCCACGCCCAGGCCCAGCAGCAGCTGCACCATGGCCACGTGCGCGAAATTCACTTCCAGGTTGAAGCCCGAATACAGGAAGCACACGCCGCTCATCACCAGGAAGGCAATCGAGGAAAGCATGCGCAGGTCCACGCGCGCCGCGTACTTGCCGATGAAGAAGGTCAACAGCAGCGGCAGGATGCCCAGCGGTGCGGTGGCCATGCCGGCCCAGATCGCGGTGTAACCCAGGTTGCGCTGCATCCACAGCGGCAACAGCAGGGCGATCGAGAAGAAGGCCGCGTAGGCCAGCACCAGTGACAGCGTGCCGTAGCTGAAGTTGCGATGCCGGAACAGCTTGAGATCGACGATGGGATCCTTGTCGGTCAGCTCCCAGATCACGAACACCGCCAGCGTGACGGCCGAGACGATGCTGGCGACCACGATGAAGGTGGACTGGAACCAGTCGGCATCGTTGCCCTTGTCCAGCACCACCTGCAACAGGCCCACGCCGATGATCAGCGTGATCAGGCCGATGTAGTCCATGCGCGGTTTTTCGATCTTCTCGATCTTGTCCTTGAGCTGGTTGCGGATGACGAAACTGCAGAAGAAGCCGATCGGCACGTTGATGAAGAAGATCCAGCGCCAGGAGTAGTTCTCGGTGATCCAGCCGCCCAGGATGGGTCCGGCGATGGGCGCCACCACGGTCACCATCGAGATCAGCGCCAGCGCCATGCCGCGCTTGTGCGCCGGGTAGATCGAGATCATCAGGCTCTGCGTGACCGGATACATCGGCCCGCACACCGCGCCCTGCACGATGCGGAACAGGATCAGTTCGCCCATGGTCTGCGACACGCCGCAGGCGAACGAGGCCAGCACGAACAGCATCGTGCACCATACGAACACCTTGACCTCGCCGAAACGCCGCCCGAGGAAACCGGTCAGGGGCAGACCGATGGCCTGGCTGACCGCGAACGAGGTGATCACCCAGGTGCTCTGGTCCACGCTCACGGCCAGGTCGCCGGCAATGGTCGGCAGCGATACGTTGGCAATGGTGGTATCCAGCACCTGCATGAACGTCGCCAGCGCCAGGCCGACGGTGCTCAATGCCAGATTGGGTGGTCGAAAATACGAACTCATGCGGTTTGACCAACAATTACCGTGGCCCCGGCCCGTCCTCGCGACGGGCAGCCGGGACATGATGGGACGGCACCGTGTGGACGGACCGATCCCGTTGCCGGCACCGTTTCCGGCGCCGGCGGCGTGTCATCGCGTTCAGTCGTCTGTCTTGCCCAGGTTGGCCGCGACGATGCGCTCGATCAGGGCATCGGCCTCGGCCAGCTGCTGCTTGTAGACATCGGTGGTGAATACCGGCGTGGTCGGCGCCTTGGCCGGCAGCATCGCGCCGTCCTGGTTGTGCAGGTTGACGCTGGCCGACATCGACAGGCCGATCCGCAACGGGTGCTTCTTCAGCTCGTCCTCCTTGAGTGCCACCCGCACCGGCACGCGCTGCACGATCTTGATCCAGTTGCCGGTGGCGTTCTGCGCCGGCAACAGGGAGAACGCGCTGCCGGTGCCCACGCCGATGTTCTGGATGCTGCCGTGGAAGGTGACGCCACTGCCGTACAAATCCGACTCCAGCTCCACCGGTTGACCGATGCGCACGTGCTCGAGCTGGGTTTCCTTGAAGTTGGCATCCACCCATACCTGATGCAGGGGCACCACCGCCATCAACGCACGACCGGGCGCCACCTGTTCGCCGACCTGCACGGTGCGTTTGGCCACATAACCGTCCACCGGGGCGATCATGGTGGTACGCACATTGTCCAGATAGGCCTTGCGCAACTTGGCCTCGGCCGCTTTCACGCCGGGGTTGGAGGACACGTCGGTGCCACCGACCAGGGCCTCGGTGTTCTGGTACTTCTGCTGCGCCGAAATCAGGGCGCTCTCGGCGGAAGCCAGCGCATCGCGGGCATGCGCCAGCATCTCGGCGGAGATGGCGCCGGACTCGGCCAGGCCCTTGCGTCGCTGATAGTCGGACTTGGCCTTGTTCAGCGCCGTTTTGCGTGCGGCCACCTCGGCCTCGGCCCCTTCCACGTTGTTGTACAGGCCACGCACCTGGCGCACCGCCTGGGCCAGGTCGGCCTTGGCCGCCTGCAGGGCGACGTCGGTGTCGCTGGGATCGAGCTTCACCAGCACCTGGCCGGCGTGCACCAGATCGCCATCGTCGGCGCCGATGCTGACCACGGTACCGGGCACCTTGGGCGTGATCTGCACCACGTTGCCGTTGACGTAGGCATTGTCGGTGTCGGCATACCAGCGGCCCTCGAGGAAATACCACAAGGCCCAGGCGATGACGCCCACGACGACGACGATCAGGAGCAGGCGCAGGAAAAACCTGCGTTTGCCGTTGCGCGTCGGGGCCGGCGTCACTTCGGATTCGGCGGCGGTGTTCTGGTCAGTCATGGGATGTCTCGTCGATGCTTGTCGAGGGGTTTTGCGTGGTGGCGGCCGGCGCCGGAGCCGCGTCGTCGTGGTCGCGGAATCCGCCGCCCAACGCCTGGATCAGCTGGATCGACTGGTCCACCTGGCGTGCGTGCAGGGCCGCAGCGGCCTGCTCGGCCTCCAGCAACTGCTGCCGTACGTCCAGGGCTTCCAGGTAGCTGCCGACACCGGCCTTGTAGCGTTGCTCGGACAGTTCCCAGGCCTGTTCGGCCGCGTCCCTGGCCTGCTCCTGGGCCTGGCTCTGCGCTTGCAGCGAAGCCAGTGTCTTGACCTCGTCGGCCACCTGGTTGAGGGCACCCACCAGGGTCTTGTTGTAGTCGGCCACGGCCAGGTCGTAATCGGCATCACGCCCGGCCAGGTTGGCGCGCAGCTTGCCGCCGTTGAAGATCGGCAGGCTGATGGCCGGCGCCACCTGGAAGAAACGCGCCGGCAACTGGAACAGGGTGTCGGAGCCGCCGGCGGCGAAACCGGCCATGGCACCGAGGCTGATGTCCGGCAAGAACGCGGCCTTGGCCGACTTGATGCTGCGGCCGGCGGCTTCCACGCGCCAGCGCGCGGCGACCAGATCCGGCCGCCGGCCCAGCAGCCCCGCCGACAGGTCCGGCGGCAGCGCCAGTTCGGCCGGCTGGAGGGGCTCGGGCTGGGTGATGTCGAGGCCGCGATCGGGCCCCTTGCCGAGCAGCACCGACAACGCGATCCGTGCCGCTTCGACCTCATGTTTGGCGGCGGCCAGCGCGCGTTTGGCCTGGGCGACTTCGGCGTCGCCCCGCTTGAGCTGGAACTGGCTGTCGATGCCGGCCGCGACACGCTGCGCGGTCAGCTTGTGCGCGTCGGCGGCGCGTGACAGCTCGTCCTTGGCGATGTCGCGCTGACGGAAGGCATAGCCCAGCCGCGCATACGCGCGCGCCACGTTGGTCGACACGGCCAGGCGCGCGGCATGCTCGTCCACCGCGGCGGCGTGCGCCTGGTCGACGGCCGCTTCCCAGGCGGCGCGCTTGCCGCCCCAAAGGTCGAGGTCCCACTTGAAGTTGGCGTAGGCGTACTTCACCCAGCCGAAATGTCCGCCCAACGGCGCCGGGATCAAGGTCCCCGGCATGTGTGCGCCGGACACGCTGCCGGACGCGTTGATGGCCGGCAGGCGATCGGCGCGCGCGAGGCCCGCCTGGGCCTCGGCCTTGCGCGCCCGGGCGGCGGCGAGGGCAAGGTCGGGGTTGTCCTGCAAGGCCTCCCGGATCAACGCGTCCAGGCGCGGATCGCCGAGCTGGCGCCACCAGTCCGCACGCGGCCACGCCGCCGCGCTCAGCGGCGCGCCGGCCAGGCTGCGCTCGGCATGCAGGGTGTCGGCATCGGTCATGTGGCCGCTGGGCTTGAGGCCGTCGGTGCTGGCGCACGCACCCAGAAGCAGCGTCATGGCGCAGGCGGCGACGAGTGTTGGCAGTCGCAGTTGCATGGATTCGGTTCCGGTTTCGCGGTCAGTTGTCGTGGCGCAACGTGACAAGGACACGCTGCAGGTAGTCGGTGAGCTGGCGGCGCTCGGCGGCATCGAGGTGGCGCAGCGCGTGGTCGAGTACCTGTTCGCTGCACTCGGCCAAACGCTCCGACAGTGCCCGCCCGGCCGCCGAGAGCTCGATGCGCAGGGCGCGCCGGTCGTCCGGATCGGGGTGCCGGGCCAGATAGCCGCGCTCCTCGAGCCGGTCGAGCAGGCGCGTCATCGCACCGCCGTCGTGGCACAGCGACCGGGCCAGTTCGCCGGCGCTCATCGGGCCGGACACGTGCAAACGTCGCAATGCCTGCACCTGGATGACGCGCAGGTCCATGCCGCGCTCACCCAGCTCCCGGTCGATGGCACGCGTCAGCTCGGTTTTCACCTGGCCAACCAGCATGCCGAAGCTGTCCGGCAACACGTCGATGTCTTGAATGGGAGGACACATGGGAGGGGTATTCTATTGCCATCCATATAGTTGTCAAGGCAAATATATCCATCACACCAAATCCTCCGGCAATTATTCCGTACCGCCATGACAACGACCTTCCGTGCGCGCGTCGGTGTGGTCCAGCATCGCCATTTCATCGCGCAGCAGGGCGGCCATCGCCGGATCGCGCACCTCGAACAGATCGAACACGCCCAGCGCCCTGGCCACCGGCAGCCGTGCCAGCAGGCGCGTCTCGGCCTGGCGGCGCACCGCCTCGGGCGTCGCCGGATCCAGCATCAATTGCGCGCAGGTCACGAACGTCACCAGTGCCGAGGCGGCCGACGGCTGACCGTCATCGGCAACGGGTTTGATGGAAGCAAGCGTGGTCATGCCATCCTCCTGGGGAAAGCGTCGGCCCGGCGCCGCGGCCCGGCGACACCGGGCGGCTGCGGACCTGACAGCGGAGTCGTCCGCGCCGACACGCGCGGGCGGGGCATGCGGGCGGCTCCATGAGGTTGCAAAGCTTACGCCGTGCCATCATGTTCCCGGTAACGCGAATCGGTCACGTTGTGTCGCGAACACGCCAAATGACCGCACCGGACGGCGCCAGGGGGAGCCGGCAGGAGAATGTCCCGATGTCCGACCCCGTCGTCACCGATCTGCAGACCCAGCACGCCGCCCATGTCGACCGCGCCGACGGTCCGGCGCTGATCGCCCACGTCTTCGAGGGCAAGCCCACGTTGGCCGAGACCCGTTGGCACAGCCATACGCGCGGCCAGTTCATGTATCTGGACAGCGGCATGATCTGCGTGCGCACGCCGTACGGCGTACACGGGGCCACGCCGCATTGCATTCATTGGATGCCGCCGGGCATGGAACATACCGTGCAGATCGTCGAGTCGGCGACCGGCTGGGGCGTGTTCGTCGCGCCCGAGGCGGCCGGTGGTCTGCCCACGCGTCCGGCCATGCTGCAGGGCAACCCGCTGATGCGCGAACTGGTGCACCGGGCATCGAGCTGGGCCGGCCACGGCACGCTGGATGCGGAACAGCAACGACTGATGGCCGTCCTGCTCGATGAGATGCGTCACGCGCGGATGCCCGACCAGCCGTTCACGCTGCCGATGCCGGGCGACCATCGTCTGCTGCGTGTCGCCCAGGCGCTGCTGGAACATCCCGAAGACAATCGCACACTCTCGGCATGGGCATCGTGGGCCGGGCTTTCCACGCGCAGCTTGAGCCGATTGTTCCGCGACCAGACCGGTTTGAGTTTCGCCCAATGGCGGCAACAGGCGCGTCTGGCCCACGCGCTCGAACAGCTCGGCCAGGGCATCGCGGTGGCCCATGTCGCCGACGCTCTCGGCTACGCCAGCGTCAGCGCCTTCGTGGCGATGTTCCGGCGCCGCCTGGGCCGCTCGCCAGGCCGCTATCTGAGTCTGGAAAGAGCCTGATCCGGCCCGGCGGGCGCATCGGCGTACCGGGCCGGCGTGCCCGGTTCAGGACTTGCCGTGCTTCACGAAGCGCGTGAACAACTCATGGATGCGACGGTACTCGTCGTACCACGAATCGGCGTGCTCGAAGCCGTGGCGCTCCATCGGATACAGCGAAATCCAGAAATTTTTCTTGTGCAGCTCGATGAAACGCTGGTACAGGCGGATCGAATCGCTGGGCATGACGTTGTTGTCGATCAGGCCATGCTCGATCAGCAACGGATCGGCCAGTTGGTCGGCGTATTCGATGGGCGAGGACACCCGATAGGCTTCCGGGTCGATCTGCGGATCGTTGAGAATGTCGGAGGTGTATGGCCCGTTGTAGGTCGTCCAGTCGGCCGGAGCCCGCAGCGCGGCACCGGCGGCGAACTCCCCGGGCGCGCGCAACAGTGCCATCTCGGTCATGAAGCCACCGTAGCTGCCGCCGTAGATGCCCACGCGTGCGGGATCGACGTGATGATGGCTGGCCAGCCAGGCCTTGCCGTCGAGCAGGTCTTCCAGTTCCGGATGCCCCATCCGGCGATAGATCGCGGTGCGCCAGTCGCGACCGTAGCCGGCCGAGGCACGGTAATCCATGACCAGGACCACATAGCCTTCCTGCGCCAGCAGGTTGTGGAACATCTGCTCGCGAAAATAGTAGGTCCAGCCCCTGGTGACGTCCTGCAGGTAGCCGGCGCCATGCACGAACAGCACCGCCGGGTGGCTTTGCCCGTCGTCGATGTTTTCGGGCAGATAGAGCTTGGCGTAGATGTCGCCGGCGCCATGCGTCGAGGGCACCTTGACGAATTGCGGCTCGACCCAGTCGACGGCCTTGAAGGCCGGCTTCACGGTATCGGTGAGTTCGCGCGCCTCGCCGCCGCCGGCATCGACCACGGCCAGCTGCGGCAGGGTGTAGGCCGACGAATGCAGCACCGCCAGGCGGGTGCCGTCCGGCGACAGGGTGAAGCCGTCGATGGCACCGAAATGCGTCACGCGCTCGAGGCGGCCACCAGCCAGCGGCACGCGATACACGTCATAGGCGTAGGGCGCTTCCTTGTTGGCCTTCAGGTAGGCCCACTTGCCGTCGGCCGAGAACACCGGCTCGCTGACCTCGAAATGTCCGGAGGTCAGGCGTTTGGCGCGGCCGCCGAGGGGCTTGGTATAGAGCTGGGCGTATCCGGTCTTCTCGCTCAGGAACCACAGCGTGCGGCTGTGCGGCACGAAGCCGAAGCCGTTGAACGACCAGCTGATCCAGGCCGCGTCGTGCAAGTGATCCTGCACTACCAGCTTGTGCCCGGACAGGTCCACCGAGGCGATCCACCGGTCCTTGTTGTCGTTGGCGCGCAGCTGGATGGCGGCGGCCTTGCCGTCGTCGCTCCAGACCATCGGATGCATCAGGAAACCGGTCACCGACACCGCGCGGGTCGCCGGCGCCTTGAGCGCGTCGGCTTCGTCGTCGTGGCCGGCCTTGCGCAGGTCGGCCTGGGTCTTGGCACGCAGGTCGGCCAGCGGATCGTCATGAATACCCGGCAGGTCGTCCAGCGACAGGGCATGCTTGACGTGCGCGGTCAGGTCGAGCAGCCAGACGCTTTGCGGCGCCGGCTGGTTGCGGCCCACGTACGGCCGTGCCTTTTCCTGTTCGGTGTAGCCCGACTCGGTCACGTAGTGGTTCACCACTGCCGGCTTGCCGTCGTTGTAGTGCGACGGCTGCGTGACCACCAGCATCCAGCGCCCGTCCGGCGACAGCGTCGTGGCGGCGATGGCGTTGTCCTTGCCCATCCAGAACGGCTGCGGCGCGCGCGTCGCATCGGCCTTGTCCAGGGCCAGCTCGTTCCGGTGCCTGGCCCTCTTCTCCGCCTTGGTGTGACGCAGCGTCTTGAACAATTCCAGTTGCTGGCGCTCGAGCGCGCTGGACGTGTCGGCCTGCGGGTCGTCGGCCGTCTTCAGCGTGGCCACCGGACGGCTTGCCGCCGCCGCCAGCGAGTAGCTGTACCACTGGTTGCCGCAACGGTACTGCACGGCCGAGCCATCGGCGCTCCACTGCGGATCGCTCTCCTGTTCGGGGGTGCGCGTGATCTGGATCAGGGTGCCGCGCGCCATGTCGCGCACGAACACGTCGCCATGACGCACGAAGGCGGCGCGCTGCCGCGTGGCGTCGAACACGGGATCACCATCGGCGTTGGCCAGTTCCGCATCGGCGACCCGCCCACCCGAACCGGTCGCCGGATCGACGCGATACAGGTCGCGGACCTGGCTGCCGTCGCGCTCCAGGCGGTAGTACAGGTGGCTGCCGTCGGCACTCCAGTAAGGCTGTTCCACCGCATGACCGATCCAGTCCGGATTGGCCATGATCTGTTCCATCGTCAAATGGCCGGCCATGGCCGGCATGGCGGTGACCGCCAATGCGGCGACAAGGGCGATGCGACGCATGCGGGTTCCCTCTGCGTAAAAGGCCCACAGCATACCGCGCCGGTGCGGCCAATACCGCCGTCTGTGCCATCAGTCAGGGGTCTGTTGTAGGCTCTGCGGATTGCCTGACACCCCGGAGTTCGACCATGCGCCTGCCCCTCGCCATCGCCCTTGCCGCCCTGCTGGCAGCCCCCGTACCGACGGTGTCTGCCGCCACCGCGCCACAGCCGCCGGACTCCCCGCAACACGCCGCATCCAGCACCTTGCACGGTACCCGCGTGGACGATCCGTGGCGTTGGCTGGAGGACGGCGACGCCGGCCCCGTCAAGCAGTGGATCAAGGGCCAGAACGCCTACACCGAGGCGGTGCTGGAAACCATGCCGATCCGCCAGGCCATGGCCAAGCGCGTGCGCGAGCTGGCCATCACCTCGACCACGCGCTCGGCGCCGCTGCTGGCCGGCGGCACGTTGTTCTACCTGCAGGAAACCCCGCCGCAGCCGCAACCGGTACTGATGGCCCAACCCTGGCCGGACGGCAAGGCACGGGCCCTGGTCGACCTCAACAAGATGGATGGCAACGTGGCCATCACCGCCTACTGGCCCTCGCCCAGCGGCCGCTACCTCGCCTACGGCACCGCCCGCGGCGGCAGCGAAATGACCACCATCCACGTGCTGGACGTGAAAACCGGAAAATCACTGGACGACACCCTGCCCTGGGCCGGCGGCGGCACCGCGCCGCAGAGCCTGGCCTGGGACGCCGACGAGAAGGGCTTTGTCTACGTGCGTTTCCCGCTGCCCATGGGCGACCACGACATCCAGCCGTTCCACGCGGCGGTGGTGCACCACGCGCTGGGCCAGGCGGCCAGCGACGACGAAGTGGTGTTCGGCAAGGACTACTCGGCCATCGCCGAATACGACCTGATGACATCCCCCGACGGCAAGCAGCTGGCCGTACTGGCCAAAACGGGCGACGGCGGCCCGTGGGATGTCTATCTGCGCCACGACGGCAGCTTCCGCAAGGCACTTGGCGCCGATGCCGACATCCGTGGCGCCGCCTGGCAGGGAGCACGCCTGCTGCTGCAGGCCTTCCGCGACGCCCCGCGCGGCAAGGTACTGGCACTGGACCCTGCCACCGGCAAGACCCGTCAAGTGGTGGACGAAACCGACGGCGCCCTGCAACAACTGGCGCCGGTCGGTGACGGCTTCCTGGCCGTACGCAGCCACGGACCGGACTGGTGGGTCGAGCAATACACGGCCGACGGCGACCCGGTGCGCCGCCTGCCGTTCCCGGAACACGGCATTTCCATCGGCGGCATCGCCTCGGAAACGGGTCAGCCGCACGCCCTGATCAGCTACGGCGGCTGGAGCCTGCCGTCACGCTGGGTGGAGTACGACGCCGGCAAGGGCACGCTGGAAACCCGGTTCGAGGTAAAGCCGGCGGCCGACTACTCGCACGTGGTGGCCACGCGCATCGAAGGAACCTCGAAGGACGGCACGAAAATTCCCGTCACCGTGCTGCATCTGGACAATGTCGATGCCAACGGCAAGCGTCCGACCATCCTCTACAGCTACGGCGGCTTCGACATCCCCATCCGTCCCGGTTTCATCGGCGCCAAGCTGGCCTGGCTGGAAAAGGGCGGCGTGTTCGCCTACGCCAATATCCGCGGCGGCAACGAGAACGGCCAGGGCTGGCATGAGCAGGGCCAGAAACTGCACAAGCAGAACGTGTTCGACGATTTTTACGCCGCCGCGAAGGCACTGGAAAAAGCCGGCTGGACCGACCGCGACCACCTCGGCATCATGGGCGGCAGCAACGGCGGCCTGCTGATGGGCGCCGAAGTGGTTCAGCACCCCGAGGCCTTCCGTGCCGTGGTCGCCAACGTCGGCATCTACGACATGATCCGCCACGAGACCGACTGGGCCAACGGCAAGTACAATGTGCCCGAATACGGCAGCGTCGAGGATGCCGACCAGTTCAAGGCCACGCTGGCCTATTCACCGCTGCAGAACGTGAAACCCGACACCGCCTACCCGGCCGTGCTGATGACCACCGGCGTCAACGATCCGCGCGTGGCGCCGTGGCAATCGCGCAAGTTCACGGCGGCGTTGCAGACATCCACCACCTCGAAGCATCCGATCCTGCTGCTGACCCGCATGAACGCCGGTCACGGCATCGGCGCGTCGTTCAGCCAGCGTGTCGGCAACACGGCCATCGGGCTGACCTTCTTCGCGCATGAGCTGGGGTTGACTGGCGGACAATGAGGCGGCGGCGGCGGACCGGCAGCGGGCCGGTCCGCCACTTGCCGGATCGGGACTCGGGACTCGGGGATGGTGGCGGCCGAGGCCTTCGGAATGTCGGCCGAGGGAGTGAAAAGGTATCGGCCTGTATGGGGCCATCGGCCACGACCGTGCTTGCCGATACGCCGGCAGGGGTGGAAGCCGCGATCAATCTTACGGCAAGACAAGTCACTCCCGCGTTGCCGGTCGCGCCTTCCAGCGCTCCTGCAGCGGCCTCAATGAAAATCCGGGTTTTTCGAGATGCCCTGTGGGGAACCTCGAAAAACTCCGACCCGACTTCCGGACCGGGCATCCCGGATGCCCCATTTTTCTTGTGGGAGCGGCTTCAGCCGCGATGGCGAGATACCCGCAAGCGCTGATCGCGGCTGAAGCCGCTCCCACGGGTTGATTCTTGTATCCGGTTTTTCGAGGCCCCCTGTGGGCGCGCCCATGGCCGCGATGACGACCCTGCGGGAAACCCCACCTCCTCAAGTGGTCTTCTTGCTGGTCGCCTTTTTGGTCGCCGTTTTCTTGGCGGCCGTTTTCTTGGTGGCTTTCTTGGTCGCCTTCTTGGTGGCCTTCTTCGCCGCCGTTTTCTTGGTCGCTTTCTTGGCCGTGGTTTTCTTCGCGGCCTTCCTGGCCGCGCCACGACGCTTGCGCTCGGGGGCGGCGGCGATCAGTTCCTTGCATTCCTCGTGGGTCAGCGACTTGGGTTCGCGGTCCTTGGGAATCTTGGCGTTCTTGTTGCCGTCGGTGATGTAGGGGCCGTAGCGGCCGTTCAGCACCTGAATGCCGTCGCCGAAGTCCTGGATGATGCGGTTGGCCAGGAATTCCTTTTTCTCGCGCATCAGTTCGCGCGCACGCTCCAGGTCGATGGTGTAGGGGTCGTCGTCCGGCTTCAGCGAGGCATACACCTTGCCGTGCTTGACGAAGGGACCGAAGCGGCCGATCCCGACGCTGAGCTCCTCGCCGTCCTCGTCCTCGCTGAGCACGCGCGGCAGCTTGAACAGCTCCAGCGCTTCCTCGAGAGTCAGCGTGTGCATGCTCTGGCCGGGGCGCAGGCTGGCGAATTTCAGCTTCTCGTCGCTGTCCTTGTTGCCCAGGGCGGCATACGGTCCGTAGCGCCCCAGCCGCACCGATACCGGCTTGCCGGTCTTGGGATCGGTACCCAGCTCGCGCGCGCCGGTGGCCTCGCTGCGCTCGACGTTCTCGATCTTGTCGTCGACGGTTTCCTTGAACGGCTTCCAGAATTTTTCCAACAACGGCACCCAGGCCTGCTCGCCACGGCTGACCGCGTCCAGGTCGTCCTCCAGGTGCGCGGTGAAGTCGTAGTCGACGTAGCGGGTGAAGTGCTGGGTGAGAAAATTGGACACCGCGCGGCCCACATCGGACGGCTTGAAGCGGCGGCTGTCCAGATACACGTATTCGCGGTTCTGCAGCACCTGGATGATGCTGGCATAGGTCGACGGCCGGCCGATGCCGTATTCCTCCAGCGCCTTGACCAGGCTGGCCTCGGAATAGCGCGGCGGCGGCTCGGTGAAGTGCTGGTCGGCGAGGATGTCGGTGAGCGGCACCACGTCGCCCTGGTTCAGGGCCGGCAGGCGGCGCTTGGCGTCGTCGTCCTCGTCCTTGTTGCGGCTGTCGCGGCCTTCCTCGTACACGGCCAGGAAGCCGGGGTCGACCACGGTGGTGCCGGTGGCGCGGAAACTGGCGTCGGCAACCGGAAAATTCACCGACACGGTGTTCAACGTGGCGTGGATCATCTGGCAGGCCACGGTACGCTTCCAGATCAATTCGTAGAGCTTGCGCTGGTCGTCGTTGAGATAGGCGGCCATCTGCTTGGGCGTACGCATGGCCGAGGTCGGACGAATGGCTTCGTGCGCCTCCTGCGCGTTCTTGGACTTGGATTTGTACACCTGCGCCGCATCGGGCAGCGCCTTGTCGCCGTAGTCGCGCGCGATCAGCTCGCGCAACTCGCCCACGGCGTCCTGCGACAACACCACCGCATCGGTACGCATGTAGGTGATCAGGCCGACGTTGCCCTCGCCACCCAGCGCCACGCCCTCGTAAAGGCCCTGCGCCACGCGCATGGTGCGGCTGGTCGAGAAGCCCAGCTTGCGCGCCGCCTCCTGCTGCAACGTGGAGGTGGTGAAGGGCGCGGCCGGCCGGCGCTTGCGCTGGCGACGCGTGATCTCGTCCACGGTGAGGCTGCCGCCGGCAGCATCCAGCAACGCCTGGCGCGCGGCCGTGGCGCCGGCCTCGTCGGTGAGATCGAACTGTTCGAATTTCTTGCCGTTGAGCCGGGTCAGGCGCGCGCGAAAAGCACCGGCGGGATGGGCCAGGTCGGCCTCGATGGTCCAGTATTCACGCGCCTTGAAAGCCTCGATCTCTTCCTCGCGCTCGACGATCATACGCAGCGCCGGCGACTGCACGCGGCCCGCGGACAAGCCGCGCTGCACCTTGCGCCACAATACCGGCGAGAGATTGAAGCCGACCAGGAAATCCAGTGCACGACGCGCCTGCTGGGCATCGACCAGATCGTAGGACAGCTCGCGCGGACTGGCCACGGCGGCCTTGATGGCGCGCGGCGTGATCTCGCTGAACACCACGCGATGCACGTCCTTGCCATCAAGCAGGCCCTTGTCCTTCAGGATCTCGCTGACATGCCAGCTGATCGCCTCGCCCTCGCGATCCAAGTCGGTGGCCAGATAGATGCTGTCGGCCGCCTTGGCCGCCTTGGCGATCTCGTTGACGTGCCGGGTGTTGCGCTCGATCAGCTCGTAGGTCATGGCAAAACCGTGCTCGGGATCGACGGCGCCCTCCTTGGGACGCAGGTCACGCACGTGCCCGTACGACGCCAGCACCTGGAAGTCCTTGCCGAGGTATTTGTTGATGGTCTTGGCCTTGGCGGGGGACTCGACGATGAGCAGGTTTTTGGCCATGAAGTGATTCGTCCAAACACGAGATGAAGTGATTCCGCCGGCACCCGGCGGACAAACAGCGAGACCGCAACGGGCCGACGCGTGACGCATGCTATCCAGAAACCGCGTCACGGGCCAGAAACATGACCGGCCGCCACCGCCAAACGGGATACGGCGCACGCGGCCGGCCATTCATTGCAACCGGCAATCACGCGGACCGCGAAACCGGCTCCCTTATATATAGTGGGATCACACGGTCGCGGTCGCTGTCAAGTAAAAACTGCGCCGCGCCTCAGAGCTTGTGAAAAATTCGACCGCCGTAGCGAGAGTGCCGCTGGGCGCGTGGGCCGGCAGCACTCGCAGCAGGTGGTGATTTTTCACACGCTCTCATGCCAGGCACGACCAGCGCCCACCGGCCTGGCTGGCCACCACACCTTCCAGTTCGAGCATCAGCAGCATCGACGAAACGGCGTGGGCCGGCAGACCGCTGCGCGCGCTCAAGACATCCACCGCCATCGGTTCACCGTGCCCCAGGGCCGCCAGCAGCCGACGCCGCCCCGGATCGGGATCGGGATCGGCCCGACCGGCCGCGGACGGGGCCGCCGGCGCCGCCCCGGCAGCCGGCGACACCGGCTCCAGGCGCCGTGTCAGGTCGGCGCCCAGGGCCAGCGCCAGCGGCCGCAACGCGGCGATGATGTCGTCGACCGTCTCCACCAGCTGCGCGCCGTCGCGAAGCAGGCGATGGCAGCCACGCGCCAGCGGATGGTGAATGGAACCCGGCAACGCGAACACCTCGCGCCCCTGTTCGGCCGCCAGCCGCGCGGTGATCAGCGATCCGGAGCGCACGCTGGCCTCGACCACCAGCGTGCCCAGCGACAACCCCGAGATGATGCGGTTGCGGCGTGGGAAATGCCCCGCACGAGCGCCGGTGCCGGGCAGGAATTCGCTGACCACGGCACCGTCGCGCGCGATGCGCGCCGCCAGCTCCCGGTGCCGGGTCGGGTAGACGCGGTCCGGCCCGGTGCCCATCACGGCGACCGTGGCGCCATCGGCGTCCAGCGCCGCGCGATGCGCCGCACCGTCGATGCCGTCGGCCAGACCGCTGGTAATGACCAGCCCGGTGGCGGCCAGCGCGCGGGCGAACAGGCGTGCGTCGGCCAAGCCGGCCGGACTGGCCCCGCGCGCACCGACCACAGCCAGTTGCGGCCGCAACAGCAGACCGGCGTCGCCGGCCACGAACAACGCCGCCGGCGGATTGGCGATGCGCTCCAGTTGCGGGGGAAAATCCGCCTCGTCGCAACGCAACAACCGGTGTCCGGGCACCGCCAACCAGGCCAGATCCTGTTCCAGCAAGCGTGAATCCGGGCTTCGCAACCACGTTCGCGTCGCCGCACCCAGGCGCCGCTCGGCGCGCGCCCGGGCCAGCGCGCCATGCACATCCCCGGCATCGTGCAGGCACGCGCGCAGCGCCGCAGGCCCCAGCCGCGGCGCGCGCAACAGGGTCAACCAGGCATACAGTTCGTCATGTTCGGACATGCCGGCAGCGTAAGCCGGCACCCGCGGAGCCGCTGTCAGGCGACGACGTGGCAGCGTGTAGGCGCATGCAGACGCGCCACGCCAGCCGACGCCAGACTCGCCGGAGATCGGTTTTTCTGTAGGAGCGGCTTCAGCCGCGATGGCGAGATATCCGCAAGCACCGATCGCGGCTGAAGCCGCTCCTACAGGTCGATGGCCGGCATCCGGTTTGCCGCCCCCCCCTGTTGGAGCGGCCCATGACCGCGATGGTGCCAGGCCGGAAAATTATTCCGGCATGACCAGCTTGTCCCATTTTTTCACGGGGCGAATGCCGTCCATGATCAGCGCGTAGCTGACATGCTTGAAGGTGCGGAACACCATCACGTGACCGACATACTCGTCGGGCAGGGTCACATGCTCGCCCAGACTGGAGTGCAGCGCGTAACCGGCCACGTCGTCGTGCACGGTCTCACCCGGCTGCAGCACGCTGAAGGTGGTGCCGTTGTCGATACCGTCCTCGCTGCCCACCGACAGCGCCACCACCTGCCGCTTGCCGACGGCATACAGGCCTTCCGCGAAGGCGATGACGCGGGCGTTGGCCGGCAGGGCTTCGGGGGCGTGCGGGAAGTAGTACGGATCGTAGGGATGATCGTCGATCGGCAGCAGGCGGTCGCCCTTGCGGATCTCCATCGTGGAATCGGTGACCAGCAGCGATGCCGGATCGCCGTCACGCAGGACTTCGGCGGTGCCGATCACCTGGACTTCGACGCCCAGCTCCCGACCGTGGCCGTAGTGGCCGTCGTGACGGAAATCCTCCTTCCACGGCCCCGGCACCATCTCGACGTTGCTCTCCAGCTCGTGCGCGACGCGGTCACGGTTCTTTCCGTCCTTGCCGAACTGGCGGAACACGTGGCTGGGACGGACCACGGCGTAGCGCTGGCCGGGCTGGGCGTCGATCTGGCGCACGTAGATGAACTTGCCGGGCATGCCGCGCAGCTGGTTTTCCTCGAATGCCATCACGTAGGGGCTCTGCGCGAGCTGATCGGAATCGACCACGCGCATCTCCTTGAGGAACATTTCCAGGTCCGACAACGGAATCGCGGCCACCGGCGACTCGCCCTCGTGGATGCTGGGCGAGAGCTTCAGCGTCGGGCCGTGGTCGTAGGCGAGGTTGAGCACGTCGCCGGGGTAGATCAGGTGCGGGTTGTGGACCTGCGGATTGGCCTGCCAGATTTCCGGCCAGAACCAGGGCTTGACCAGGAAACGCGCGGAGATATCCCACAACGTGTCGCCCTTTTTCACCACGTAGCGGTCCGGATGCCCCGGTTTCAGGTGCGTGGTGGCGGCGTAGGCCGTCAGCGCGAACGCCAGTCCGGCCAGTAGTGCAAACGTTTTCTTGAGCATGCGGGCAATTCCCCCGTTCCCCGGATCGTGTCGATGGATGAGCGCGAAGCGTCGCTGGGCACAAAACCTGCCGGGTGCGCCGCCATGACGCCGCCCCCGACCGCGGTCCCGCGGATCAACCTGCGTGAGATTGTCCACGGAGTCCTCTAGAATGGCTCCATCGTAGTGCCACGGCGGCTTGGTTTTCGCCAAATCGCCCGCAATTTGGCAGTATCGGCCCCGTTCCGGGCGCCGCTTTTTGTCGCTCCAAACCGATCGAGTCCGTCATGGCCAAGCTGACCATCCTCCAATTCCCCGATCCGCGCCTGCGCGCCGTCGCCGAACCGGTGACCGTGTTCGATGCCGAGCTGGCGACACTGGCCGCGGACATGCTGGAAACCATGTACGAGGCCAGCGGCATCGGCCTGGCCGCGACCCAGGTCGGCGTCGCCCGGCGCGTGTTCGTGATGGACATCTCCGAAGCGCGCAACGATCCGCAGGTATTGATCAACCCGCGCATCAGCGACAAACGCGGCGAGCAGGTCTACCAGGAGGGCTGCCTGTCGTTCCCCGGCATCTTCGCCGATGTCAAGCGTGCCGACTGGATCCACGTCGAGGCCGAGGACACCGCGGGCAACACCGTCACCCGCGAGGTCGACGGCCTCAACGCGGTGTGCATCCAGCACGAACTGGACCACCTCGACGGCAAGGTGTTCGTCGACCACCTGTCACCGCTGAAACGCTCCATGCTGCTGCGGCGCCTGGAGAAACAACGCCGCAAGGCAGGCTGAGCGATGCCGTCGCCGTTGCGCGTGGTGTTCGCCGGAACGCCGGACTTCGCCGTGCCCTGCCTCGAGGCCTGCCTGGCCGCCGAGGGGGTTCGCGTGGTGGCGGCCTGGACCCAGCCCGACCGGCGCGCCGGACGCGGGCGCAAGCTGGCCGCCAGCCCCGTCAAGCAGGCGGCATTGGCCGCCGGCCTGCACGTGGAGCAGCCCGGCAGCCTGAAGACGCCCGAGGCCCAGACCGCGTTGGCGGCCCTGGAACCGGACCTGCTGGTGGTGGTGGCCTACGGCCAGATCCTGCCCCAAGCGGTGCTGGACATACCCTCGCTGGGCTGCTGGAACGTGCATGCCAGTCTGCTCCCGCGCTGGCGCGGGGCCGCCCCGATCCAGCGCGCCATCGCCGCCGGCGACACCGAAACCGGTGTCTGTCTGATGCGCATGGAAGCCGGCCTGGACACCGGTCCGATCCTGCGCCAGGCACGCACTCCCATTCACGCGGACGATACCGGCGGCAGCGTGCACGACCGCCTGGCCGCGCTGGGTGCCGAGGTGCTGACGGCGGGGCTGACGCAGGCCGTGGCCGGTCAACCGCCGGCCGCCACCGCGCAGGCGGCCGAGGGCGTGACCTACGCGCACAAGCTGGACAAGGCCGAATCGGTGCTCGATCCCGCGTTGGCCGCGACAACGCTCGAGCGCACCATACGCGCCTTCGACCCGTGGCCGGGCACGGTTTTGGACCTGGGCGGCGAACGGGTCCGCATCCGGCATGCCGAAGCCCTGCCGGACCGGGCGCGGGCCGCCCCCGGCCGCATCACCGGCGCCGGTGCCGACGGCATCGACCTTGCCTGTGGCGAGGGCACCTTGCGCATCCACCAGTTGCAGCGGCCCGGCGGAAGGCGCATCCACGCGGCCGACTACGTCAACGCGCACCCGGAACTGCGCACCCGGCCGTGAAAAACGTCCCGCTCCGGATCACGGACCTTGCAACCGGCGGCGGGCATCTCCATGGTGAAAGCACGGCCTGATCCGCTTCCACCCAGCCACAAGGACCGATCCACGCTTCATGCATGCCGCCTCCGCCAAAATCTTCAACGTGCGCGCCCTGGCCGCCGAGGCCCTGGCCGAAGTGGCGATCCGTGGCGCCTCCATGCGCGAGGTGCTGACGCGCAGCGCGCCGCGGCTCGCCGATCCGCGCGACCGGGCCATGCTCAGCGCCCTGCTGCACGAGGGCGCGCGCTGGTGGCTGCGCTACGACGCCGCCCTGGACGCGCTGCTGGACAAGCCGCTGAAGCGCCGCCAGCCGGCGGTGCACGCGCTGCTGGTGATGGGTCTGGTACAGATCGAAGTCCTGAAGCTGCCTGCCTACGCGGCGGTCGGCGCCACCGTGGAAGCCACCCGCGCACTGGAACGGCCACGCCTGGCCAACCTGGTCAACGCGGTGCTGCGCCGCTGGCTGCGTGAACGCGACGAACGCATCGAACCGCTTGACGCCGACCCGGTCACGCGGCATTCGCTGCCGGCCTGGCTGGTACGCGCCATTCATCAGGACTGGCCCCGGCACGCCGACACCGTGCTGGCCGCCAACAACATCGAGCCGCCCCTGACCATTCGCGTCAACCGGCGTCGGGCCACCCGCGAGAACCTGGCCGCCAGCTTCGCCCAGGCCGGCCATGGCAGCGAGGCCCACCCGTGGTTGCCGGACGCGCTGATGCTGGAGCGCAGCACCGACGTCACCCGCCTGCCCGGCTTCAACGACGGGTTGTTCGCGGTCCAGGACGGTGCCGCCCAGGCCGCCGCCGATCTGCTTGATGTTCGCGACGGGCAGCGCGTGCTGGATGCCTGTGCCGCGCCCGGCGGCAAGGCCTGCCACGCACTGGAACGGGCCGACATCGCATTGACCGCACTGGAGGCCAGCGCATCGCGCGCGCGGCGCATCCACGACAACCTCGAGCGCCTGGGCCTGCAGGCCCGCGTCGTGACCGGCGATGCCGGCGCCCCCGATGCCTGGTGGGACGGCACGCCATACCAGCGCATCCTGGTTGACGCACCGTGCTCGGCCACCGGCGTCATCCGGCGCCGCGCCGATGTGCGCCTGCACCGTCGTGCCGGCGACATCCGCAGCGTCACCGCGATGCAGAAGCGCATCCTCAACGCCCTGTGGCCGCTGCTGGCGCCGGGCGGCCGACTGCTTTACGTGACCTGCTCGCTGCTGCGCGCCGAAAACGAGGCGATCATCGACGGGTTCCTGCTGCACCACAAGGACGCCCGTGCGGAAAAGCTGAAGCTGCCCACCGGGCATGCCACCGGGCCCGGCTGGCAGATCCTGCCCGGCGAGGATGAACTCGACGGCATGTTCTACGCGGCGCTGACCAAGGATGGCGCTGGGTGAATCCGGCGCCGGCGCGCCGGATTGGCGACCCGCGGCCGCTGCGATTATCCTCTTGGGGTTGCCATGTGGCTGCCGGGGGGCCGGCCACGAACGATGGCCACCGTCGCCGGTGGCCACCGGGCCATCCGTTTTCCAGTGAAGGAATTGCGCATGCATCGCCACCCGGCCGTCGGTCCGGAAATCTCCTGCACGCTGCCGCCGGCCCCGCCGGCGCCAAGGGGCGGCGCGCGGCATGGGTGAAGGCGGCCTCCAGCGCGTGCAGGTGTTGAGCCGCGGCAACGGCGCCGGGTTGTCGCGCGACCTCGCGCTGGTCACCGGCGTGCTGCGCGAGGCCGGCTGCGCGGTGACGGTCACCGAGCGCAGCCATCGCGCCGGACCGGCCACCCGGCTGGGCCGTTTCGCCCGTCGCTCGCTGGAATACATGGGATCGCAACTGACCGGTCATCGCCGCCCGCCTTACGACATCAACCTGATGCTGGAGCGGATCTATCCCGAATGCTTCCGCCAGGCCCGGCACAACGTGCTGATTCCCAATCCGGAGTGGTTGCGGCCGCAATGGTGGCGGTATCTGGCTTCCTTCGACCTGGTGCTGGCCAAGACGCGTCATGCCGAGCCACTGTTCCAGCCCTTCGGCTGTCCCGTGCAATGGATCGGCTTCTCCAGCCCCGACCATCTCGACACCGCGGTGCCGCGCCGCAACACGTTCCTGCACATGCCGGGGCGCAGCAACAACAAGGGCACCCGGCGGCTGCTCGACCTGTGGACGCGCCACCCGGAGTGGCCGCCGCTGACCCTGGTCTGGCGCAGCCGCAACGCCCACGCCGCCCCGCTGCCGCCCAACGTGCACCTGATCGACACCTTCCAGGACGAGCCCAGCCTGCGCCGGCTGCAGAACCGCCACCGTTTCCACCTGTGCCCGTCGCGCACCGAAGGCTACGGCCACTACATCGTCGAAGCGATGGGCGTGGGCGCGGTGGTCATCACCACCGATGCCGAGCCCATGAATGAACTGGTCAACGCCGAGCGCGGCGTCCTGGTTCCGGCGCGGGCCGACGGAACCCAGGCGTTGGCCACGCTGTACGATTTTGACGACACGGCGATGGAAGCGGCCATCACGCGCTGCATGCACATGGACGACGCCGAATCGGACGCGCTGGGCTCACGCGCGCGCGACTGGTTCGAGCGCAACGCGGGGGCCTTTCCCGCGCGCCTGCTGACCAGCTTGCGCCGCACCGCCTGCGGCCGGCCGGTCGCCGACACGGCGCTTCCGGCCCATGGCGACGCCGTCGCGGCGCCGCCGGTACCCACCAACCGGCAGTCCGGATCGTGACCGTGCGTTCGGCGCCGCTTCATCTCCCCGTCTCCCGTCTCTGCTAAGAAGTCAACTTCCCGTCTCGTCCCCCAGGAGCACGTCGTGCACAAGGAACCCACCGTGTCAGGCACGCCCGGCACCTCCGGGCCATCGTCCGCGCCCCCATCACACCCCATCTGGCGCGGACAGTTCGTGGCGGTGCTGCTGGCGCTGATGCCGGTGTCGCTGGTCATCCACGGGCGGATCAAGGCCCTGGTGCCGGCACTGCTGTTTCTGGGCGGTGTGTATCTGCTGGCCAGACACCGCCAGGTGCGCCGGGACTGGCAAAGTGGCTGGCCCGTACTGGGCGTGGCCGCGTTGTCGTTGATTTTCGCCATCGCCAATACCGTCGGCCACGGCCTGGCCGGGTCGACGCTGGACGGGCCCGGGCACATCCTGCTGTACATGCTTGTGGCCACCATGTTCACACGCACCCACGGCCTGCGCGTCATGTGGTGGGGATTCAGCCTCAGCGCGGCGGCCTTCGGCGTACTGTGCATCGTGCAGTACTTCGGTCTCGGTGCCGGCCGCGCCTACAGCCTCGACGGCAACACCTCCACCGCCATCGAATTCGCGACCCTTCTCTGGGCGCTGGCCCTGATGGCACTGGTGCAATTGCTGCGCGCCCGGCTGACCCGGGCCGAATGGTGGCTGCACCTGGCCGGCCTGGTGCTGGGTGCCTACGGCGGCCTGCTCACGCAAAGCCGGGGGCCGTTGCTGGCGGCGTTGCCGGTGATGCTGATACTGCTGTTGTTGCACGCGCGCCATCACGGCCATTGGCGCCGTGGCCTGATGTGGCTGGGTGCCATCGTGTTGGGCGCCGGCGTGGCCACTGCCAGCATGCAGGGGGCGGTGCTGGAGCGTTTCGTCACCATCCAGGACCAGATCGCCGAAGTGGAGGCGGGCCAGGTCGAAGGCTCGGTCAGCGAGCGGCTGGAGATGTGGCGTACCGCGATGCGTGGTTTCCAGGCCCACCCCTGGACCGGCATCGGCATCGAGCAATTCAAGGCCTACACCCACGGCGAGGTTGAGGCCGGACGCACCAGCCCGGTGGTGGCCCGCTACAACAATCCGCACAACATGTACCTGTCGGCCGCGCTGGAAGGCGGCATCCCGGGCCTGCTGGTACTGCTGGCAGTGTTCGTGGTGCCGATCGTCTTCTTTGCCCGACGCACCGGGGACACCGACGCGGAAACCGCCTGCGCGGCATGGGCCGGACTGGCCGTGAGCGTGTTGTACCCGTTGTGTGCGGTGACCGACAGCGTGTTCTACCGCATCATGTCGCAGTCGTTCTATTTTTTCCCGGTACTGGGACTGGCCGTGTTCGTGGGCATGCGAAACAGACCGCGCATCCCGAACCCGGCAGCCTGACCGGCTCGGGCCATCCAAGCGCCACCTGCGCTGGATTCAATCAGCGCTGCCCCGGGGAAATGAGGCATTCAAGGTGCCCAGTCCGGAAACCGGGCTTTTTGTGGGAGCGGCTTCAGCCGCGATGGCCGGACACACGCCTGAAGCCAGGGTTTCACGGCCGCTGGCCGTGTTGCAGCAACCACAGCTTCACGAACTTGCGGCGCACGTATTCGACGCGGACCAGCGCATACAGCAGGCCGCGCCAGCCATCCAGGAAACCGGCTCTCAGCAGGTAGCCACGCACGAAGCGCCAGCAGGGGCTGAGCAGGATACGCGCCAGCGTGGCCCGCTTGCCCCGTGCGTACAGGTATTCGGCCATCATGTGCGCATACTTTTCCTGCTTGGCCATCTGTTCCGACAACGACCGGTACGGGTGATGTTCCAGATGCCCGGGCAGCAACGACACCGTGCCGTCCACGCTCACCGCCTCGTGAATCTCGCGCTCGCCGCGCCAGCCGCCACGACGGCGGTCGAACAGGCGCAGCACACGATCCGGATAGGCGTTGCCATGGCGCAGGAAGGCACCGAAATATGCCGACATGCGCGAAAAACGGTAACCGGCGGCGGCGCCGTAACCGGCGGCGCGGGCACGCTCGATGGCGGCACGCAGGGTCGCGTCCACCCGCTCGTCGGCATCCAGACACAGCACCCAGTCGTGGCGGGCCTGCGCCACCGCGAACGCCTTCTGACTGCGGTAGCCGTCGAAAGGGCGCACCAGAACCCGCGCGCCGGCGGCCTCGGCCCGCTCCCGGGTGTCGTCGTCGGATCCGGAATCGACCACGACGATATCGTCGCAAAACGCCAGCGAGGCCAGGCAGGCGTCGATGCGGTCGGCTTCGTTGTAGGTGATGATGCAGGCGGACAGGGACATGCGCGGTGCGATGCAGGACGGTGATAACGCATAATGCCATCTTGTGCCCGTTGTTTCGTGCCTGCATGAAAGCCTGCCTGCTGTTTGCCACCGAGTTGTACGCCCTGCCGATCCTGCGCCCGCTGGATCGCGCCGCGCGCCGGGCCGGCATCGACACCGCCTGGGTGGTACCCGATGCCGTGGCCGCCCATCTGCGCGGCGACGAACGACGCCTGCGCTCACGCCGCGAGGTGCGTCACTTCAACGCCAACGCCAACTGGTGCGCCGCCAACTGGATCGCGCCCTGGTTTCCCGGCGCCAAGGTGCAGGTGTTCCACGGCTTCAACGCGGAAAAACGCGACCCGGGCCGCGGCCACTTCCGGCTGCGCGGCTTCTTCGACCTGTACTGCACGCAGGGTCCGGCGACCACCGGTCCGTTCCGGGAGCTGGCCCGGCAACACGGCTACTTCGCCGTGGCCGAAACCGGCTGGCCCAAGCTCGACCCGTTGTTCGATCCGCCGGTCGACGCCGTGGACCTGCATCCGCACGACGGTCGCCCGGTGGTGATGTACGCGGCCACCTTCACCGAGTCGCTGAGCTCGGCGCGCGACATGTTCGACACCCTGCGCGAATTGACCGCGCGCGGCGACCGCTACTGGCTGTTGACCCTGCACCCCAAATGCGGCCCGGAACTGACCGCGCGCTACCGGCAGCTGGAGGGGCCGAACTCGCGCTTCCTGACCTCGGACCATCTGCTGGACATGCTGCGCGCGGCCGAGGTGCTGGTCTGCGACACCTCCTCGGTCATCGACGAATTCGCCGTACAGCTGAAGCCGGTGGTGACCGTGCGCAACCGGCGTCCCAAGGCGTTCATGCTGGACGTGGCCGGCCCGGCGCACGTGGATGCGGCCATCGACCGCGCCCTCGCCGGCGACCCCGAACGACATGCCGCGCTGGAGGCCCATGCCGCCGCCATCCACCCGGACCGCGACGGTCACGCCAGCGAGCGCGTGCTGGCGGCCACGCAAAAACTGCTCCAAGGCGGCTACGGCCTGCACGCGCGCAAGCCGCTGAACCTGTGGCGGCGCTGGCAGACCTCGCGCGAGGCAAGACGCCTGCTGCCGGATTGACCCGGCCGGCGCCGCCCGGATACCCACCGCACCGGCGCCGACGGTTACACTGGGTACCCGTCCACAAGCGAACGACCTGCCCGTGCCCGTGAACGCCTCCTCCCGCACCGACATGCTGCGAACCCTGTGGCCCTGGCTGCCGCTGTGGGTGCTGGTGGCGTTGCTGGCCATCTTCTCGCACGAGCCCATGCCGATGTACTCCACCCGCACCCTGGCGGTGGCATGGGACATGTGGAACCACGGCCACTGGCTGGTACCGCACCTCAACGGCCAGCCCTACAGCGAGAAGGCGCCGCTGTTGTTCTGGATGATCCATGCCGGCTGGTTCGTGACCGGCGTGAACGACATCTGGCCACGCCTGCTGGAGATCGGTTTCGGCGCCATCGAACTGGTACTGGCGATGGTGCTGGCCCAGCGCCTGTTCCCGGAGCGTCCCTGGGTGGCGCGGGCCACGCCGTGGATGCTGCTGGCCCTGGGCTACGCGTTCCTGTTCGATCTGCAGATCATGTACGACGTGCTGCTGGCGGTATGGGTGCTGGCGGCGCTGCTGTGCCTGACGCCCCGGCCGCGGCGGGCCGAACCGCGCTGGCTGCTGTTCGGCGTGTGTCTCGGCCTGGGCCTGCTGACCAAGGGGCCGGTGATGCTGCTGCACGTGGCGTTCCCGTGGCTGCTGGGCCCGCTGTGGAATGACTGGGCGCGGGAGCACCGCGCACGCTGGTACGGCCGCGGCCTGCTGTCGGTATTGCTGGGCGCGGTGATCATGGCGGCGTGGGTGTGGCCGGCGACCGTCATCGGCGGCCCCGAATACCGCCACCGGCTGCTGTTCACCCAGACCGCGGCGCGCGTGGTCGATGGCGTGCAACACGCCATGCCCCTGCAGAGCCACGCCCGCCCGTGGTGGTGGTACCTGGCGCAACTGCCGTTGATCCTGTTTCCGTTCTTTTTCTGGCCACGGACCTGGGTGGCGCTGGGCGCGCTGCGCCGCCCGCTGCCGTCGGGCCTGCGCTTCGCCCTGTGCTGGCTGCTGCCGATGCTGCTGGCGCTGTCGCTGATAAGCGGCAAGCAGGCCTACTACCCGCTGCCGGAATATGCCGGCATGATGCTGCTGATCGGTGGCGCCATCGCCGTCCTGCGCGAGCGCCATCCGCGTCTGGCCCGGCACGCGTGGCTCGGCACCTGGCCGCTGGGTGTGGCCGGCATCGCGTTCGCGGTGCTGTTGTTCATCCTGCCGATCCTGGTCGACCGGGACCTGGTACATGGCACCTGGATGGTGGCCGCCGCCGCGGACAGCCGTTTCCTGAGCGTGGCCTTCCTGCTGCTGGGCATTCTGTTGCTGCTGCGCGGCCGCGGCGAGATGCGCCGCCTGGCCGTGGCCGGCCTGCTCGGCGCGCTGGCCCTCAACACGCTGTTCACGCTGTCGTGGTGGCCGCGTTACGATCTGGCGCCGACCACGCAACTGCTGCGCCAGGCACAAGCGAGCCACCGCGCCATCGCCTACGCGGGCGGGTACGACGGCCAATTCCATTTTGCCGGGCGCCTGACCGGCACGGTCACCGAGGTATTCAGTCCGGCCGCCATCAGCACCTTCGCGCGCAAGCATCCGGACGGCCTGATCATCACCCACCCGGACACACCGATTCCCGAGGCAAGGCGCTACGCCATGCTCATCCAGCCGTTCCGCTCCACCTGGCTGGTCACCTGGCCGGCGCAGACCCTGGCCGACATCCAGGCCGGCCGCACGCCGGACGAGCCGGAACAACCCACCCGCATCATCGACCCGGACCACCCGGGCCGCTACCGCGCCCAACCATGACACCGCGCATCGACAGCCTGCGCAAGCAACTGGACGGCCCCCGCGACGGCGCACTGCTGCGTTTTTCGCTGGCCGGCGCCCTGCTCGCGGAAGGCCAGGCCGACCAGGCCATCGCCCAGTACCGGCGTGCCCTGGACTTCGACCATGACTACTCCGCCGCATGGAAGCTGCTCGGCAAGGTCCTCCTGGACACCGGCGACCCCGATGCCGCCGCGCACGCCTGGCAACAAGGCATGGCCGCCGCCGCCCGGCGGGGCGACAAGCAAGCGGAACGCGAAATGGGGGTTTTCCTGCGACGTCTGCAGCGGAACGGCGGAAACGGTTGAATCACCGGGCGAGAGCCGGGTCCCCGGAATATCACCAAGGGAATGAAGATGCATCGGCTCGGACGAAGCATCGCGGCCATGGGCCGCTCCCACAGGGCTTGCCTGAAATTCCCTGAAACCCAATGATCGCGCCATGGATCGGCCCCGCACCGCACTTCAATACGGGTTCGCCAGCCCATGCCCCGAAAAGCGCCGATAATTCCACTGGTACTGGGTGAAGGCCCGCTCCACGCAAGCCTCGACGCCCTCGTTCAGCGCGCGACAAGCCACCGCCATGTCGGGATCCGTCAGCGCGGCGGGCGCGGGCAGGAAATGGACGCGGTAGCCACGTCCGCGCGGCAGGCGCTCGGCGAACGCGTACAACACCGTGGCCCCGGTGCGGGCGGCCAGACGTGGCAGCAGGACCATGGTCAATGCGTCACGGCCATAAAACGGCGCGATCTGACCCTCGCCACCGCGCGGCTTCTGGTCCGGCAGGATGCCGACGTTGCCGCCCCGCCCCAAACGCCTGAACAGGGTGCGCACGCCGGCGCCCTCGGCCCGCACCTGCTCCGGTGCGAGATCCCCGCGCACCTTGCGCAGCAGCGGCTCCAGCGCGGCGATATGCGGCGGGCGGTAGAGAATCGCCATCTCGGTGCGGTCGCACAACCAGTAGTTGAGCAACTCCCAGCACCCGAGATGCGGCGCGGCGATGATCAGCCCCTTGTCGTCGGCCAGCGCCGCCTCGAACCATTCCAGCCCACGCACCTCGGCGACCCCCTTCAGGGCGCGCCGCGCGCCGCGGCCCCAGATCCACGCCATCTCGCTCACGGAGCGGCCGAACTCGCACATCGACGCCCGCACCAGGCGTTCACGATCCGGTGCCGTCCGGGCCGGACGCGCCAGCGCGATGTTGACCCGCGCATGATGCGCCGCGCGCGTCCCCAGCCGCCACATCACCCAGCCCAGCGCCGCGCCCATGGCGTGCAGCACGCGCAGCGGCAGCAGGGCCAGCAGGCGCATCAGGGCATGGACCAGGGCGATGTCGGGACGCATGGATCGGACCTTCGAAGGGGATGCTCGGCAAAACGGCGGCAACGCGGCGGACGTCGCAACCCACCGCATCATACCGGCGCCCGGCACCCCACGCCCAGCAACGCACGCCATGCGGACAGCACGGTCCAGCACACCGGCACGAGGCGGGCTAGACTGGCCCGACATTCGCCCGCTCGGTTCGCCATGATCAGTCTCATCCAGCGCGTCACGCGCGCCAGCGTCGAGGTCGACGGCGCCACCGTCGGAACCATCGGACCGGGCCTGCTGGCTCTGGTGGCGGTCGAACCCGACGATGGCGAGAAACAGGCACAACGCCTGCTGCAGCGTCTGCTGGGCTATCGCGTGTTCGCCGACGCGGCCGGACGCATGAACCGGTCGCTGGCCGACACCGGCGGCGGCCTGCTGCTGGTGCCGCAATTCACGCTGGCGGCCGACACCCGCAAGGGCATGCGCCCCAGTTTCGCCGGTGCCGCCGATCCGGCGCACGGCCGCGCCTGGTTCGAGCGTCTGGTGGCGCTGGCCGAGGCGGCGCATCCGGGGGTGGAAAAAGGCCGCTTCGGTGCCCATATGATGGTCAGCCTGGTCAACGACGGCCCCGTCACCTTCCGGCTCGAGGCGCGTGCGTGACGTGTCGACGGGTCGTATCCGCGACGGCGCCGCCGCACAGGCGGGGACGATGGTGGACATGACCTTGAACTCTGGTCAAAAAATCACCATCTCGTTATACTGAAAGGTTCTTGCGCCCGGTGGTCTCATGCCCATGGATAACAACCAGCTCCACAAGCAACAGTCCGAAATCAAGCAGCTCATCACCAAGGGTCGTGAGCAAGGCTACCTGACCTATGCCGAGGTCAACGACCACCTGCCCGACGACGTGGTCGACA
>CAZMKO010000017.1:0-34975 GCA_964566965.1 uncultured Rhodanobacteraceae bacterium | reverse complement strand
TCATTCTAGTGCGCCACCGGTGCCATCGGGCAAGCCCTGCGGGGCACTTCGAAAAACCGGATACTCGACATCGATCTGTGGGAGCGGCCCATGGCCGCGATGGCACCGTCGTACCTCAAAGTGCGAATTGCTCATCCAGAATGCGCTGTTCCAGATTGTGCTCGGGATCGAACAGCAATTGCGCGCCATGCGAGCGGGACTGGCGCACGTCGACGCGCAGCACGTCGCGCACCTCCTGAAAATCGGCCGTGGTGCTGACCGGGCGGCGTTGCGGGTCCCGGATGTGGAAGCTGACCCGGGTGGCGTGCGGCAGAATGGCGCCACGCCAGCGTCGCGGGCGGAACGGGCTGATCGGGGTCAGCGCCAGCACGTTGGCATCCAGCGGCAGGATCGGCCCGTGCGCGGACAGGTTGTAGGCGGTGGAACCGGCCGGGGTGGACACCAGGATGCCGTCGCAAATCAGCGCGTCCAGTTTCTCCGAACCGTTCAGGAACACGCCGATGTGCGCCGCCTGGTTGCTCTGGCGCAGCAAGGCCACTTCATTGAAGGCCAACGCGGTGTGCTCCTCGCCCTCGGCGGTGGTCACACGCATCTCCAGGGGGTACAGCGTGGCGCGATGCGCGCGTTTGATCCGGCCCGGCAGGTCGTTGTCCTGGTGCTGGTTCATCAGGAAGCCGATGCGTCCCAGCTTCATGCCGTAGACCGGCACGTCGCGGCCGAGATGGTGATGCAGGGTACGCAACATGAAACCGTCGCCACCCAGGGCGACGATGACGTCGGCCTCCTCGGCCGGCACCGATTCGTAGCGTGCGGCAAGCGCATCGGCGGCCTGGCGGGCGGCCGGGGCTTCACTGGCGACAATGGCTAGGCGCATGGGCGCTCCGGCAAGGCGTGTGGCGTCGAGCATAGCGCCGCGGCCGGCCGCTGCAAATGGCCACGGGGCATGCCGGCGCGGTCGCCGGGCCGGGCACCGACGGCCGCCCACGCGGCCACCGGCGCCCGGCGACACCGGTCAGGCGGTCTGTGCCAGCTGGGCCAGGCGCCGCAATGCCACCGAGGCGATCGGATAATCCGCCGTCTGCGACATGATCTCGGCCAGCACGCTGCGCGTGTAGCGCAAGGTCGGGTCGTCGCGATCCAGCCAGGCCGCGACCGGCTTGCTTTCGTCGCGGTCGGCCGCCCAGGCCAGCACCTTCACCGCCAGCTCGCGATGCTGGTGGTTGAGCTCGTCCAGCAGTGAACCGCGGGCCTGGGCGTGCCAACGGCCTTCCACCGGCAACGCCTCGATCTCGCTGCGCAACCAGTCCAGGTCCAGCGTTTCGGCCAGGTTGAAGAACACGCTGGCGACATGCTCGATGGGCTGCCCGCTGTAGTGCGCGACCTCGGCCATGTCCAGGGCCGAACGCAGCACCGGCGCACGGGCCAGGCGCTCGGCCAGTTCCGGCGTGAAGTCCAGGCCCTGCCATTTCTCCACACTCAGCGCGTAGTCGGCCTGACCGGTCGGCGTGAGGGTGTCCGGCAATGCCTGTCGCAGCGCCGTGACCGCCGGTCGGTAACGCTCCACGTTGGCGGCGATGTCCAGCGTGCCGCCGGGGCGGTTGAGCAGCCAGCGCGTCATGTGCCGGAGCAAGGTCCAGATGTGCAGGATGGCATCCATCTGCGTCGCTTCGGCCACCTTGCCGTCCAGCGCCTCGATGGCCGCCCACAGCTCGCGGGCATCCAGGATCTCGCGCGCGGCGGTGAAGGCCTTGGCGATGGCCGCCGGCCCCTGCCCCGTGTCCTCCTGCATGCGCAGCATGAAGGTGGCGCCCATGCGGTTGACGGTGGAGTTGGTGACCGCCGAGGCGATGATCTCGCGCTTCAGGCGATGGCGTTGCATGTGCTCGGCATACACCGAGCGCAACGGCTCGGGGAAGTAGCGCTGCAGTTCGTGCGACAGGTACGGGTCCTCCGGCACGTCCGAATCCAGCAACTGCTCGAACAGCTTGATCTTGTCGTAGGACAACAGGATCGCCAGCTCCGGACGGGTCAGGCCCTGGCCGCGTTGCTTGCGTTCGGCGATTTCGGCATCGCTGGGCAGCGATTCCACCTGACGATCCAGACGGCCCTCTTCCTCCAGAGTGCGGATGAAGTGGCCCATGGTACCCAGGCGCTTGACCGCCATGTGTTCCATCAGGGTGATGGCCTGATTCTGGCGGTAGTTGTCCCACAGCACCAGCTTCTCGACCTCGTCGGTCATGGCCGCCAGCTGTTTGTTGCGGGCGTCGAAATCCAATTCACCGCGCTGCACCGCGTCGCCGAGCAGGATCTTGATGTTCACCTCGTGATCGGAGGTGTCCACGCCGGCGGAGTTGTCGATGAAGTCGGTGTTGTTGACGATGCCTTTCAGCGCCGCCTCGATGCGACCCTTCTGGGTGAAGCCGAGGTTGCCGCCCTCGCCGATGACACGGCAACGCAGTTCGCTGCCGTCGACACGCAGGGCGTTGTTGGAACGGTCGCCGACGTCGCCGTGGGTCTCGGTGGAGGCCTTCACGTAGGTGCCGATGCCGCCGTTCCACAGCAGGTCCACCGGCGCGCGCAGCACGGCGCTCATCAGCTCGTTCGGGGTCAACTGTTCGACGCCGCCGGCCAGGCCCAGTGCCTCGCGCATCTGCGCGGAAACGGGAATGGACTTGGCGCTGCGCGAGAACACGCCGCCGCCTTCGGAAATCAGCGACGTGTCATAGTCCTGCCAGCTGGAGCGCGGCAGGTCGAACAAGCGTTTGCGCTCGCGGAAGCCGACCGCCGAATCCGGTTTCGGGTCGACGAAGATGTCGCGGTGGTCGAACGCGGCGACCAGGCGGATATGCTCGGACAGCAGCATGCCGTTGCCGAACACGTCGCCGGACATGTCGCCGATACCGACACAGGTGAAATCCTCGGCCTGCGAATCGTGGCCCAGCGCGCGGAAATGGCGCTTGACCGACTCCCACGCGCCCTTGGCGGTGATGCCCATGCCCTTGTGATCGTAACCGTGCGAACCGCCGGAGGCGAAAGCGTCGTCCAGCCAGTAGCCGTGATCGCCGGAAATGCCGTTGGCGATGTCGGAGAACTTGGCCGTGCCCTTGTCCGCCGCGACCACCAGGTAGCTGTCGTCGCCGTCGTGGCGCACCACGTCGGCCGGCGGCACCACCTTGTCGTCGATCAGATTGTCGGTAATGTCGAGCATGCCGGCGATGAACATGCGGTAGCAGGCCTTGCCCTCTTCCAGCCACGCATCACGATCCTCGGCGGGATTGGGCAGCTGCTTGGGGAAGAAGCCGCCCTTGGAGCCGACCGGCACGATGACGGTGTTCTTCACCATCTGCGCCTTGACCAGACCCAGCACCTCGGTGCGGAAGTCCTCGCGGCGGTCGGACCAGCGCAGACCGCCACGGGCCACCATGCCGAAACGCAGATGCACGCCTTCCACGCGCGGGCCGTACACCCAGATCTCGCGGAACGGCACCGGCTTGGGCGCATCGGGCACCAGTGCCGAGTCGAACTTGAAGCTGATGTAATGACGCGGCCGGCCATCGAAACGCTGGAAGAAGCTGGTGCGCGTGGTGGCGCGGATGATGTCCATGTAGCTCTTGATGATGCGCTCGTCATCCAGGCTGGCCACGCCGTCCAGCAGCGCCTTGATCGCTTCCCAGTAGACATGCACCTGTTCGTCGCGCGGCTTGGTCAGCGCGGCCACCGTATCGTCGATGAAGGTCGGGTGCTTGTCGACGGTACCGGCCGGCACCAGTACCTCGAGCTCACGGCGCAGTTGTTCGCCGGCTTCCTGGCGCTGCGCGTCGTCGCGCGTCTCGCGGGCCGGATCGAACTTGGCGTTGAACAGCTCCACCAGCAGGTTGGCGATGGCCGGATAACGGTTGAGCGTTTCCTCCATGTAGCTTTGCGAGAAGGCGATCCCGACTTGCTGCAGGTATTTGCAGTAACCACGCAACATGGCCACCTGGCGCCAGTCCAGGAAGGCGCCCAGCACCAGGCGGTTGAAGTCGTCGCTCTCGGCACGGCCCAGCCAGACGTTCTCGAAAGCACGCTCGAAGTGGTTGCCAACGGCCTCGACGTCGAAGGCCAGATCCAGCACCGGCTCGACTTCCAGGTCCTGGATGGACAACTGCCGACCGTCCAGCTCCATCTGGTAAACGCGCTCGGTGTGCACCCGCATGCCCAGGTTCTCCAGCTGCGGCAGCACGTCGGACAGGGCAATGTCCCCGCCCATGCGGTACACCTTGAAACGCAACTGCTTGCCGCTGCGGTACAGCGACATGCGTGCACCGCTGTCCTCGTCCAGCCCGTTCAACACCTGCACGTCGCGGGCTGCGATTTCGGGCGTGACCTGCTCGATGTAACCGGCCGGCAAGACATCGGCGAAGCGGTGCGCCAGCATGCTGCCCTCGACCTCGCCCAGCTCGTCGACCAGGCGCGTGCGCAGGTCGTCGCGCCAATCGCGCACGGCATGGACCAGACGTGTCTCCAGCTCATCGAGGTCGTACTGCGGGTGATCGCCCGGCTTGGGGCGCACGGTGATGTGCAGGCGGGTCAGCGCCGACTCGGCCATCAGCAGGCTGGAATCCAGGTGCACGCCGTGGAACGCCTCGTAAAGCATGGACTCGATGCGCTTGCGTACCGTGGTGTTGAAACGGTCGCGCGGTACGAACGCCAGGCACGAGAAGAACCGCTCGTAGCGGTCGCGGCGCACGAACAGGCGCGCGCGCGGACGCTCCTTGAGGTCGATGATACCGGTGGCGATGTCGAACAGCTCGTCCTCGCTGGACTGGAACAGCTCGTCGCGCGGCAGCGACTCCAGGATGTGACGCAGGGTCTTGCCGGAATACGAATCGGCACGCAGGCCGGAACGCTCCATGACCCGGGCGCACTTGCGGCGCAGCACGGGCACGTCCTGGGGACGACGCATGTAGGCGCTGGACGTGAACAGGCCAAGAAAGCGCTGCTCGTACACCGGCTTGCCGCTCTTGTCGAACTTCAACACGCCGATGTAGTCCATGTGGCCCGGGCGGTGGATGTCCGAACGGGCGTTGGTCTTGGTCAGGATGATGGCGTCGGCCGCGTCGGCGCGATGCAGTTGCGCCGCGGCCAGCGTACGCAGCGAACGCGGCGCCACCGAGCGCTCGGACCGGTGCAGGATGCCCAGGCCGGAGTCCTCGATCGCACGCAACACGTCCTCGCCGCCATCCTGGGTGACCTCGTATTCGCGGTAACCGAGGAAGGTGAAATGGTCGTCGGCGATCCAGCGCAGCAGCTCCTGCGCCTCGGCCACATCGGCCGTCTCCCTCGACAGGTGGCGGGTCGGCAGTTCCTCGGCGATGGCCAGTGCCTGGTCGCGCATGGCTTTCCAGTCGCGCACCGCCACGCGCACGTCACCCAGCATGTGCCGAACGTACGATTCCAGCGCCTCGCGCGCGGGGGCATCGCTGATACGGTCGATCTCGAAATGCATCACCGATTCCAGCCCGCCGGACTCGCCGGCCAGACCACTCACACGACCCTCACCGTCGCGCTGGACGTGCACCACCGGATGGATCACCGCGTGCGTGTCGAGCTTGCGCGCGTTGACCGCCATGCCGACCGAGTCGACCAGGAACGGACTGTCGTCGGTGACCACCTGCAACACGGTGCCCTTGGCGGTCCAGCCGTGGGTGGCTTCATCGGGATTGAACACGCGTACGTTGGCGGTGCCGGTCGAACGCTGCGCGACGAACGCCAGCAGGTCGGCGATCACCGCCGCCCAGGTGGACTCGTCGTGCAGCTTCAGGTCACCCGGCGTGGCCCGCTGGAAAAAGGCGGCGACAAAATCAAGCGCCTCGGGGAGGCGCTTCAAGGAAGTCTTGCCTTGCTGGTGCAATGTTTCCAATGCTTCACCGACGCCCGCCGTGAACCGGCTGTCGTCAAACGCGCGTTCAAGAGCCATGTCAGATCTTCTTGGGTGTGAGGGTGGAAATGAAAGGATTGCAAGGATAGCTCTGGCGCACATGCAAAACCAGCATGTCGGACGTGCCGTCCACGGCGAAGCTCCGGAATCGCCACACTCGGCGCCGCCGGCGTTGACGCGTGCCGCCGATAATTCTAAACTGGACGGTACAGTCCACGAGCCTGTGTGTCTCCGTGCCCATGTCCTCCACGCCCCGCCGGCGCATCCTTGATGCCGCCAGCCAACTGTTTCTGCAAGACGGGTACCGCGTCAGCATGGACGCGGTGGCCCGGCGTGCCGATGTGTCCAAACAGACGGTATACGCGCACTTCCACAACAAGGACAACTTGTTCCGGGCCGCCGTCGAGGACATGATGACGCCGTTGCACGCCTCGCTGGACCGGCCCCGGGCCGACATCGAGGAAAGCCTGCGACGCATGGCCAGAATCTACAGCCGCTACAGTGGCGATGCGTCCACCACCGCACTGGGGTGGATGCTGGTCGCCGAGGCCCCGCGGTTCCCGCGTGCCGCCCGGCAGTTGTACCAGTCCGGCGCCGGCGCGGTGCTGGAACGGTTGTCGGCGCACATCGCCCGATCCATGCAGCGCGGCGAGCTGCGTTGCGACAACCCCGACCAGGCCGCCGAACTGTTTTTGTCCATGCTCAACGGCATGAGTCCGCAGCGCTCGCTGCTCGGCCTGCCACGGCGAGGACGAAAGGCACAGGACACCTGGGCCTCGCATGCCGTACAAGTATTTCTTCGCGCCTATCGCGCCCCTTCCCCCTCCACCGAACAACCGCCAAGGACGTCGCCATGACCTCCCGTCTGTCATTGCATCCCTCCCGCCGCATCACCATCGCACTGGCCGCCGCCGTCACCATGACGCTGCTTGCCGGTTGCGGTGGCAAGCAGCAGCAGGGCCAGATGCCACCGCCCCAGGTCGGCGTGATGACCCTGCAGCCGCAACAGGTGCCGCTGGTCAACACCGCCACCGGACGCCTGTCGGCCTATCGCAGCGCCGATGTGCGCGCCCGCGTCAGCGGCGTGCTGCTGAAACGCACCTACAAGGAAGGCACCCAGGTCAAGAAGGGGCAGCAACTGTTCCAGATCGACCCGGCACCGCTGAGGGCGGCCCTGAGCGCGGCCAAGGCGGACCTGGCCAAGGCCGAGGCCTCCTATGCCAACGCGCATGTCGCCGCCGAGCGCGCGCGCAAGCTGCGTCCGCAGGGCTACGTTTCGCAGTCGGCCCTGGACGACGCCGAGGCCGCCGAGCGCAGCGCACGCGCGGCCGTGGCCGCCGCCAAGGCACAGGTCGACGACGCCAACATCAACCTGGGTTACGCCTCGGTCAGTTCCCCCATCGACGGCCGAGCCGGCAAGCAACAGGTCACCGAGGGTGCGCTGGTCGGCCAGGGCAGCTCCACGCTGCTCACCACGGTGCGCCAGATCGACCCGCTGTACATGAACTTTTCCCTGCCCGTCGAGCGCTTGCAGCAGATGCGTGCCGCCCAGGCCGCCGGCAAGGCGAAGTTGTCCGAGGACGGCAAGGCCGTGGTCCACATCACCCTGCCCGGCGGCACCGAATACGCGCACACCGGCACGCTGGACTTCGCCGGCATCTCGGTGGACCCGTCCACCGGCGCGGTCAGCCTGCGCGCGCTGGTGCCCAATCCCGAACGCACCCTCCTGCCCGGCATGTACGCCGGCATGAAGGTGAACATGGGCACCCTCAACGATGCCTACCTGATCCCGCAGAGTGCCGTGCTGCGTGATGCCGACAGTGCCTACGTGATGGTGGTCGACAAGGACAACAAGGTGCTGCGCAAGAACATCGCCACCGACGGCATGCGCGACGGCGACTGGATCGTCACCGGCGGCGTCGAAGCGGGCGACCACATCATCGTGTCCGGCGTACCCAAGGCCAAGATCGGCATCGAGGTGAAACCGACGATGCAATCGAAGGCCGAGGCCGAGGACAACCAGCGCCCGGACAATGCCCAGGGTGACCCCGCCGCGCCCTCCTCCACCTCTCCGGCGGCGCAGGACGGCCAGCCGGCCGAGCCGGCCTCCAAGTCGTAAGGATCGATCATGCCAAAGTTTTTCATCGACAGGCCGGTCTTTGCCTGGGTGGTGGCGATACTGATATCGCTGGGCGGTGTCATCTCCATCTTCAATCTGGGCGTGGAGTCCTACCCGACCATCGCGCCGGTACAGGTGACCGTGGTCGCGCAGTACCCCGGCGCCAGCGCCGACACGCTCGAGAAGAGTGTCACCCAGGTCATCGAGCAGCAGCTGACCGGCATCGATCACCTGCTGTATTTCAACTCTTCGTCCAGCGCCACCGGGCGGGCCACCATCAACCTCACTTTCGCCGGCGGCACGGACCCGGACATCGCCCAGGTCCAGGTGCAGAACAAGGTCTCCCTGGCCTCGCCGCGTCTGCCCACGGAGGTGGTGCAACAGGGCGTGGTGGTCAACAAGGCCAACGCCGGCTTCCTGATGCTGGTGGGCATGCGCTCGCCCAACGGGTCGCTGGACCGCGACGCCATCAACGACTACATCGCGTCCAACGTCATCGACCAGGTCTCACGCCTGCCGGGCGTGGGCGATGTGCGCCATTTCGGCTCCGGCTACGCCATGCGCATCTGGCTCAACCCGGACAAGCTGCACGGCTATGACCTTTCCGCCACCCAGGTGCTGAGCGCGGTGCGCGCGCAAAACGTGCAGTTCGCGGCCGGCTCCATCGGCGCCGCGCCGGCTACCGAGGGCCAGGGTTTCACCGCCAATGTGTCGGCCGAGTCGCGCTTCAGCACGCCCGAGCAGTTCGGCGACATCATCCTGCGCGCCAACCCCGACGGTACCGCCGTGCGCCTGAAGGACGTGGCGACCATCAAGCTGGGCGCGGAGTCCTATGGCTTCGATTCGGAATACAACGGCACGCCGACCGGCGCCTTCGCCATCCAGCTGCAGACCGGCGCCAACGCGCTGACCGTGGCCCAGGAAGTGAAGGACAAGATGAACGAGCTGTCGGCATCGTTCCCGTCCGACCTGTCCTGGTTCACACCGTACGACTCGACCACGTTCGTCAACATCTCCATCAACGAGGTCACGCACACGCTGATCGAGGCGATCATCCTGGTGTTCCTGGTGATGCTGCTGTTCCTGCAGGATTTCCGGGCCACCATCATTCCCACCCTGGTCATCCCCGTGGCCCTGCTGGGCACGTTCCTGGGCATGCTGGTGCTCGGGTTCACCATCAATCAGCTGACATTGTTCGGCATGGTGCTGGCCATCGGCATCGTGGTCGACGATGCCATCGTGGTGATCGAAAACGTCGAACGTGTGCAGCGCGAAGACAAGCTGCCCATCAAGCAGGCCACGCGCAAGGCCATGGGCCAGATCACCGGCGCCATCGTGGCCATCTCGGTGGTATTGATGGCGGTGTTCATCCCCAGCGCCATGCAAAGCGGCAGTGTGGGCGCCATCTATCGCCAGTTCGCGCTGACCATCGCCCTGTCGATGGGCTTCTCCGCGCTGCTGGCGCTGACCTTCACTCCGGCCCTGTGCGCGACCCTGATCAAGGACCGCGACCACGACAAGCCGAAGTTCTGGATCTTCCGCAAGTTCAACCAGTTCTTCGACTGGGTCACCAGCACCTATCGCGGCCACGTGCACAGCGCCGTCGGCCACGCCCCGCGCTGGATGGTGGTGTTCGTGCTGCTGGCCGTGCTGACCGGCTTCCTGTTCATGAAAATGCCGTCCAGCTTCGTGCCGGACGAGGACCAGGGCTACGCCATGTTCATGGTGCAGCTGCCGGCCGGCGCCACGCTGGACCGCAGCAAGGTGGTGATGGACCAGGTGCGTCAGGTCCTCAACGACGATCCGGATACCGATTCGGTGCTGCAGATCGTCGGTTTCAGTTTCGTCGGCTCGGGCGAGAACGTCGGCATGGGCTTCGTCAAGCTCAAGGATTGGGAAGACCGCTCCGATACCGCGCTGGATTACATCGACCGCAACAACGGCAAGCTGTTCATGGCCATCAAGGACGCCACGGTGTTCATGGTCAACGTGCCTACCATCCAGGGCCTGGGCCAGTTCGGCGGTTTCGACATGTACCTGCAGGACCGCTCCGGCGCCGGTTACGAGGCACTGACGAAAGCCGAGCAGATCCTGCTGGGCAAAGCCTCGCAAAACGAGTCGCTGGCACAGGTGCGACCCAACAACCTGGCCGACTCCCCGCAGCTCAAACTGGACGTGGACCGCACCCAGGCGCAGTCGATGGGCCTTTCGGTCACCGACGTGTACAACGTCATCCAGCTGATGCTGGCGCCGGTCTACGTCAACGACTTTTTCCATGAGGGTCGCATCAAGCGCGTGACCATGCAGGCCCAGGCGCCCTACCGCATGGGTCCGGATGCCCTGTCGCACTTCTACACCCCGGCCCCGCTGGCCAACAGCGGCAACGCCGACGGCGCCACGGAGGACGGCAGCGACATGATCCCGCTGGCCAACGTGGTCAACGCCAAGTGGATCTTCGGCCCGCCCAACAAGACCCGCTACAACGGCTACTCGGGCATCGAGATCGTCGGTTCGGCGGCGCCGGGCTACAGCTCCGGCCAGGCCATGGCGGCGATGGAAAAGATCGTGAAGGACGACCTGCCGCCGGGCTTCGGCATCGACTGGACCGGCTTGTCCTACCAGGAGGTGGTGTCCGGCAACCAGGCACCGCTGCTGTTCGGCCTGTCACTGGTGGTGGTGTTCCTGTGCCTGGCGGCGCTGTACGAAAGCTGGTCGATTCCGGTATCGGTGCTGCTGATCGTGCCGCTGGGCGTACTCGGCGCGGTCGCCTTCACCATGCTGCGCGGGCTGACCAACGACGTGTACTTCAAGATCGGCTTGATCACCATCGTCGGCCTGGCCGCCAAGAACGCGATCCTGATCATCGAGTTCGCGGTGGAGGAACAGGCGGCCGGACGCTCGCTGCGCGAGGCAGTGGTGGAAGCGGCACGACTGCGCCTGCGACCGATCCTGATGACCTCGCTGGCGTTCATCCTGGGCGTACTGCCACTGGCCTTGTCCAGCGGTGCCGGCGCCAACGCCCGTCACGCCATCGGCACCGGCGTGATCGGCGGCATGCTGTTCGCCACCTTCCTCGGTGTGCTGCTGGTTCCGGTGTTCTACGTCAGCATCCGGCGTCTGCTCGGCGACAAGCTGGAACACCAGCACGCCCGGGCGATCGAATCGGAGCCGTTCGGAACCCCGGACGATGCCGGCAAACCGCTCGACGACGAGCCACCGGCACGCTGAGGATCGTCACCGGCCACGGATGGCCACGCAAAAACGCCGCGACCGGCATCCACCGGCCGCGGCGTTTTTCATTTCCCGGTTGCCTTTTTGCCGGCATGTCGTATACGCGGCCCTGCGCACCGACACGTCTTCGTCATGTCATCGAGACACGCGTCCCCGGCGACACGTGCTTCCCGGCCCCGGCCCTCGCCGTAGATGGGCGTTCTTTCACATGCTCTCAGTCGCCACCCAGCGGCAACGCGTCGGCGAATTCCGTGCGCAGGCGCTTCCATTCCAGCTTCAACCAGGGCGTGAAGCGTCCCGGGTGCACGGCCATTTCCGCGTCCAGTTCGTCCGCGGTGACGAAGCGCCAGTCCGCGATCTCGGTGCGGTTGGGCTCGGGTGTGTCGTCGCACTGGCCGACGTATACCCAGCACAATTCGTGCTCGGCACCAAGGCCCCCGAAGTCGGCCTGGTATTCGAACTTGTACAGGTAGCGCAGCTCGCAGCGCATGCCCATTTCCTCGCGCAGGCGCCGCGCGGTGGCGAACGGCATGCTCTCGCCGGCACGCGGATGGCTGCAGCAGGTGTTGGCCCAGTAACCGGGCCAGAGGCGCTTGTCCTTGCCGCGTTGCTGCAACAGCAGACGGCCCTCAAGATCGAACACGAACAGGGAAAACGCCCGATGCAGGATGCCATGGCCGTCATGGCAGTCGGCCTTGCTCTTGTGTCCGATCTCGCGATCCTGCGCATCGACCAGGATCAGTTCCTCGGAATCGAACGACACCACCGTATCGCGTTGTTTCAATGCTTCAGCCAAAGCTGACCTCCATCGCCTGGTAACCCGCGTTTTTCATGGCCGCGATCACTCGCTCCGTGCCGTCGGGGCACAGGGCGATCATCGCGCCACCACCACCGCCGCCGGTGAGCTTGGCGCCGGTGGCGCCGTTGTCACGGGCGATCTGCATCAATTCTTCCAGTTCCCAACTGGACACCTGCAGGGCGTTCAGCTGCCCCTGGCAGATGTTCATCAACTCGCCGAGTTGATCCAGGTCGTGCGCCTTCAGTGCCTCCAGCGCCTGCAGGGTGAGCGTATCAATTTCGTCGAAGATGCGCTCGTACAGGGTGCGGTTTTTCTGCCACGCCTGGCGCACGCGCGCCACGGTTCGCGCGGTCAGGCTTTCGGCGCCGCACAGGCCGATCACCAGCGGCAACGGCCGCTCCAGGTCCAGCATCTGCACCAACGGCGGGTTCCCGCGCCGATACAGCAGCGGCTTGCCGTAGGTGGCGACGGTGTTGTCGATGCCCGACGGCGTGCCGTGCGCGATCTTTTCGCATTCGTAGGCCAGCTGGCATACCTGCGCGTCATCCAGACCCAGGCGGCAATGCCGGTCCAGGGCCCGGATCACCGCCACCGCCAGGGCCGAGGAACCGCCCAGCCCCATCGCCCGCGGCACGCTGGGAAACACGCGCACGTCGAGTGCGCGGTCGGCAAGGTCCAGGCGTTCCAGCAGCATGCCCAGCGACTGCAGGAACGAGCCGGGATGGTGCGCGTGCTGCTGCAGGCGCTGCTCGATGCCCCAACGCGGGATCATCAGTGTGGTGTCGCCGTGCGCGGCATCCTCGACCCGGGCGCGGATCGCCAGCGGCAGCGGCGCGGCGATGGCATGGCGCCCGTGCACCACGGCATGCTCGCCAAGCAGGATCACTTTGCCGTGGCCGGCCGACCACTCGGCCTCGTCCTCGTGGCGGTCGCGCCCGGCGACCAGGGTCGGTCCCGTCCGGCCACGCATCTCGGCGATGATCTCGCGCGCCTTCCACATTTTGATCTCGCCATCTTCGAGCAGGCGTTCGACCACGCCGTCGAACATGTCCGGCGGGGCACCGGCGGCCATGGCGACACTGCGTGCGTGCAGGGTCATGTGGCCCTGCTGGATGCCGTCGGTGACCAGCGCGCGCAAGGCCGAGAAATTCTGCGCCAGGCCCACCGCGCCCATGATCTCGGCCAGTTCGCGTCCGCTTTGAATACCGAGCAGGCGATGATTGATGCCCACGGTCGGGTTGGACTGCAGGTTGCCGCCGACGATACCCACCTTCATCGGCATCTCGATGCTGCCGACCAGATCGCCGTCATCGTTCTTGTACCAGCGCGTCAACGAGGTATAGGACTGCCCGCGCGCGGCGTAGGCGTGCGCGGCCGCCTCCAGCGCGCGCCAGTCGTTGCCGGTGGCGATGGCCACCGCGTCAACGCCGTTCATGATGCCCTTGTTGTGGGTGGCGGCGCGGTACGGATCGACGATGGCCAGGTCGTTGGCCAGGATGATGCCGTCGCGTACTTCGGCACCATCACGGCCCTTGCCACCCAGCTTGTCCACCGGCACCACCATCTCGGCCCAGACCAGAGCCCGGTCGGTGAGATTGGACAGGATGCGCAGAAACACCTTGCCGCCGGTGATGGTTTCGACCAGCGGCGCCACGCCCTCGCACATGGTGTTGACCAGATTGGCACCCATGGCGTCGCAGGTATCGACCAGCAGGTGCAGCACCACCATGTCGTGGTTGCCGTCCGGGGCCGGATGGATCATCACCTCGATATCGTCCACCCCGCCACCACGCGCCACCATCTTGGGATGCAGGCTGTTGGCCAGGTTGATGATCTCGTCCTTGCGTCGCAGCAGCGCGGCACGCGCCTTGCTGGCGTGGGTGACGCCCACCACCTGTACCTGCCCGATCAGGATCGGGCGCGTGCTGCGGGTACGAAAACCGCCGGAACCGCGCACCAGCTTGGCGGCCGAACCGAGCGCGGCCACGATCGACGGCTCCTCGACGGCCAGCGGCACCACGTATTCGCGATCGTTGATGAGAAAATTGAGCCCCAACCCGACCGGCATACCCTGCACCGCGATGACGTTCTCGATCATCTTGTCGGCCTTGGCCGCGTTCAGGCCATGCCCGCCGCCGGCCAGCGCGCGTGCGTCCTCGCGCGACAACAGGCCGCGCTGGCGCAGCTGGCGAATGCGCTCGTCCACGGACAATTTGTAGAAGCCCGGAAGTCGCGCCGAGCGCGATGCGCCCGTGTCCCCGTCGTGCGTCACGGGTCGTGCCGACCCGGTCTCGTCCGGATTCATGCGGACGTGGTCCATGATGATCTCCTGTTGCCTGTTGCGTCGTCCCGCAGGTCCAGGCCATGCGGGTCCAGACCGGCATCCAGAACCTGGAAACCGGCCGCCGCCGCCTGGCGGGAAAAATGCTTCAGCGCATCCGCATCCCGACCCAGCACCACGCCGACATCACCGCCGCCGGCACCGCAGGTCTTGTAAAGCAGCCCGTCGGCCGCCGCGAGGGAAGCGATGCGCCGGTGTTCGTCGCTCACGATGTCGATGCCGCTGTCGATGCCGAACCGGGCCAGCGCCCCGGCATAGTCGGCCATGGCCTCCAGCATCGCCACGCCGTCGGCCGCATCCAGCGCCGACACCACCGCGTCCGCCAGCGCCGACAGCGTGCGCATGTGCCCGTCGAACCGGCGCGCATGGCCGACGCGCCAGTCGGCCAGTCTGGCCAGCGCGGCCGCGGTGGAGGCCGGACGCCCGGACCACACCACACGCCAATGCACATCCGCCGGCCAGTCCACCCGGCGCCATGTCGGATGGGCGTCATCGAGCCGGTAGACCAGGGTGCCACCGATCCGGCTGGCGGCAATATCCAGACCGCTGCCGCGGCCATCCTGCAGGCCCCGATGCATCGCCAACAGCGCCGCCGTGTCGGGCGGCTCACCACCGGCGGCCGCGCACAGCGCCGCGCCCAAAGCCACGGTCAGGGCCGCGCTGGATCCGAGCCCCAGCTTGCCCTCCCCGTTCGGCGCGAAAAACGCCGCGGTGTCCAGCTGCACGTGCCACGCCGATCCGCGCATGCGCCCGGCCAATCCCGACCGGGCCAGCACAGCCGCAATCAGCCCGAGCCGCCCGACCACATCGGCGTCTTCCTGCCATTGCCAGGCGTCATCGCGCAAGTATGCCCGCGCTTCACGGACCCCGATGTCCGGTGCCGCCACGACGAGGCCGTCGCCGGCACGGCGCACCGCCCGCACGCGGGCGCGCCGGTTCAGCGCCAGCACCAGCGCGGGGGCGCCCTCCAGCACGGCGTATTCGCCGGCCATCACCAGCTTTCCCGGGGCACTCGCAAGACATGTTGTCATGGCGACAGGCCGTCCGTGTCCAGCCGCGTCGCCCCGCCACCCAGCGCACTGCGCAGAACCCGCCGCACGCCCGGCACGTCGGCCAGTGCCGCGGCCACGCGATGTGCCGCATCGCGACGGCATACCGCCTTCAACTGCGGTCCGGCGTCGATAGTGAAAAACACCTCCAGCCCTTCCTCCGCGCGCAGCCGGCGTACGCATTCGATGCCGGCCACCGTGGCGGCGTTCCAGTAGATCAGCGGCGGCCGCGTGGCCAACATGTCGGCATGCATCTTCAAGCAGCTGTGTTCGCTGACCTCGGCCAAAGCCTGGAAATCGCGGGCGGTCACCGCGGCACGCGCCGTGGCCAGGTCATCGGGCACCGAGTCGATCCAGGCACAATGGTACGGCGAGGTTCGGCGGGTGCGCTCCATGCCGTCGCCGGAATGCACCGGCTTGGCCGCCTCGGACGTGACGGCAATCACCACCTCCAGCGGCCAGTCGGCAGCTGCCGCCAGCGGTTCGGCACAGGCATCGGCGCCATCGTCGCGGTGGCCCGCATGCATGAGCACGAAACCACCATACAGCGAGCGCGCGGCCGAACCGGAGCCGCGGCGCGCCAGCGCCGACAGTTCGTGTCGTTGCAGCGGACTGCCCAGCGCGGCATTGGCAGCCACGACCAGTGCGGCGAAACCCGATGCCGACGAGGCCAGTCCCGCCGCCGTGGGGAAATTGTTGCGGCTGTGGACACGCGCATGCGTGCCGGTGCCGGCACGCATGCGCAGCACATCCAGGCACGCGCGTACCCGGGCACCGGCGGCGGCCTCGGCCGCGTCGTTCAGGTGCACCGTGTCCGCCGTCAACGCCGGATCGAACGTGACCCGCGTGTCGGTGTACAGGGCATCGAGGGTGATCGACAGCGAACCGGCCGCCGGCAGGTTCAAGCGCGCGTCGCGCTTGCCCCAGTACTTCACCAGCGCAATGTTCGGCCGCGCCCGTGCCGCCGCTGTCATCATGGCGTCTTGCATACCTCGGTCATACCCGTGCCGCACGGCGTACGGCCGGCCCGGACGTGGACGGTCGGAGACCGTGCCGAAAGTGGATAAAGTGCCTATTTTACGCGTTTCGGACGCCATGTGCCCGGCATGCCGGGACCGACCTCAGCCGACGCATTCCCGAGCCGCCGGCACCCCTCCGTGACGTGCTTCGGCCAGCGGCAGGCCGCGCCCCAGGCGTTCGAACCAATGCCGCAACGGCCCATCGTGCGCCGCGAGCAGGCGCGTTTTCAGCATCGTGCCGGCGACCATGGACCGGGTAATCTTCACGTCGCTGGCGCGGGTGAAGCCCGGGTTCCGGTGGATCGATTGCAGCGTCTGCACCGCCAGCCCCAGGGCCAGCAGGCAGAAACGGCGGATGCCGGTCTGGTCTGCCGGCACCTGCAGCGTGTAGACCAGACCGTCGTGCAGATGCCGATGGGCGGTCGCGATCAGCCGCGCATACGCCGCGCCGAACGCCGCCGGCGGTCGGCGCTCGTCGATGGCCGCCAAATCCACGCCGTCCCGCACGAACACATCGCGCGGCAACCAGCACACGCCGCGCCGACGATCTTCCCAGAAGTCCTTGAGGATGTTGACCATCTGCAAGCCCTGTCCGAACGACACCCCCAGCTCCAGCATGCGGGCGCGACATGGCGCCAGCGCTGCGACATGGTCGCAGAACAGCAGCGTGAGCATTTCGCCCACCACGCCGGCGACGTGGTAGCAGTAACGGTCCAGGGCCGCGTGGTCGGCCAGACCGGCCAGGCTGGCATCACGGTCGAAACGCGGCATGCCGTCGCACATCACGCGCACGCAATGGCGCAATGCCGCCCGCTGCGCCGCGCCGAATCCGCCAAACACCGCCACCACCGCGGCGCTGTGGCGCACCAGTGTCACTTCCGCCGGGGTCGCGTCGACCTGGAGCAGCGGCGCCAGCTCGGCACCGAACGCCTCGGCCGCGACCACGTCGGCGGCCTCCACCACGGCCACGAAACGGGCCAGGAAAGCCTGCTTGCGGTCAGCCGGCAACGCCGATTCGTCCTCGATGGTGTCGGCGATGCGGCACAGCAGATAGGCGTTGCCGACCACCCCGCGCAGTGCTTCGGGCAATTGCGGGATGGTCAACGCGAAAGTGCGCGACACCGCGGCCAGCATGTCGCGCTGGAAGGCGTCGGGGGATGTGCCCGAGGCAGTATCGGCACCACGGCTGCGCATCGAACTGTCTCCTTCGGGTCGTCGGCGTCACGCAAATGCGGTCAACGGTAACCCGAACCGGGCCAAAACGGTAGCGCCGCCGCCCCCGCGGGCGCATGCACCATCGCGAACGGCGACCACGGTCACACCCTACCCTTCCGGCGCCCCCGCCGGTGGACAGGCATCGCACCAGCATGCACCATGACCGGCGCGCCGGTGCACCCCGCCCGCCGCTGTCTCCGGATGACGACGATATGACTCCCTTCGAAGCCCGCGTGGGCGATTACCTGGCCCGCGTCGAAACGGCGCTGGACCGACGCTTGCCCGCGGCCACGCTCGCGCCGACCTCGCTGCACCAGGCCATGCGCTACGCCATCCTGGGCGGCGGCAAGCGTCTGCGCCCACTGCTGTGCTACGCCGCCGGCGAAACCCTGGGCATCGACGCCGGCCTGCTGGACGATGCCGCCTGCGCGGTGGAAATGGTGCACGGTTTCTCGCTGGTCCATGACGATCTGCCGTGCATGGACGACGACGACCTGCGGCGCGGACAGCCGACGGTACACCGGCGGTTCGGCATCGCCACGGCGGTCCTGGCCGGCGACGCGCTGCAGTCGCTGGCCTTCGGCACCCTGGCCGGCAGCGGTACGCCGGCGGCACGCATGGCCATGCTGTGCACGCTCGCCGACGCCACCGGTTCCCTCGGCATGACCGGCGGCCAGGTGATGGACCTGGAAGCCGAAGGACAGCGTATTTCCGAAACCGCGCTGGAAGAGCTCAATCGTCTCAAGACAGGCTGCCTGATCCGGGCCAGCGTGCTGATGGCATGCGACGCCTGCGAGGACCTGGACCCCGCCCGCCGCGCGGCCCTGGATGCCTTCGCCACACATACCGGCCTGGCCTTCCAGATCCGCGACGACCTGCTGGACGTGGAAGGTGACGCGACGCTCACCGGCAAGACCGGCGGCGCGGACGCCGCGCACGACAAATCCACCTGGCCATCCCTGCTGGGCATCGACACGGCACGGCAACGCGCCGAGTCGGCCTACGCGCAAGCCATGGACGCCCTGCAGCCGCTGGGCGACCGGGCCGAGCCGCTGCGCTGGATGGCCGAACGCATCGTCTACCGCGACCGCTGAATTTCGAGGCTCCCTGTGGGAGCCGCCCATGACCGCGGCAACTCGACCATCCGGCAACCCACACAAGCGGCGCCGCCGGGTTCAGGGGTGCGCCAACACGTAATCAATGGCGGCACGCGCGGCGACCGCCTGAGCCTCGTTGCACTGGGCCGGGGTGGCTCGTGGGCTGTCCGGATAGACCTCGGTGGTGGTGCGGTAAGGCGCGTCGGTGACACCGGCACACAGCCCCCACGCCTTCAGCGGATACTCGATCACGCCGTGCGCGACGGCCGGCGAACCGATCAATTCGCCGTTGGCGTCGCTGGGGGCGATGTGCGTCACGCCCGCGACGGCCTGGATCACCGCCTGCTGGAATGCCGGCATCGGGCTTTCCGTGTCGCCGCACAGGTAAAAGCCGTCCGGTACCTCGCCGGGTTCGAACGGTTTGCCGTCACGCGCCGCCAGTGCCGGCCGGAACTCCGATTCGTCGCTGTCGGTGGTCTCGTGCAGGTCGATGTGCATACGCACACGCCGGCGCAGGTCGCCCAGCATGTCGATAAAACAGGCGGCTTCCGGCGCCGGACTGTTCTCGACGAAATTGCGGTTGGGATCCAGTGCCTGCGGATTCCAGCGATGAACACGCTCGTAACCCCACGGGCTGATGCACGGCACGATCACCAGGTTGGCATGGCCGGCATAGGCAGCCGCGTCACGCCCGGCGAACAGCAACGCGCCATGCACGCCGCTGGTCTCGTAACCGTGCACACCGCCGGTGACCAGCATCACCGGCCGCGACTCGTCCCAGTCGCGGCTCTTCAGCACAAACAGCGGGTAACGATCCGGCGCATAATCCAGTTCGCCGTACTGAGTGACGTCGAACTTCTCGCGCAATCCGTCGATCACGCCCACCACGTCGTCGGCATAGCTGCGCTGACGCGTCTGTTGCGCCAACCACTCGGCCTTTTCGGTGTCGCCCCAGGGCTCGCCGGGCGTGCCGATGGGATAAAACGCTTGTGTCGTCATGGCATCCATCCAGATTGCGGGTCAAATGCAAAGACGGCCACTCTATCATCCCGTCCCGCGAGCGGCGGCATGCCGCCGCTCGCATTGCCGGTCGCGCCTTCCAGCGCTCCCGCAGTGGCCTTGATGAAAATCCAGGTTTCCGAGGCGCCTTGTGGGAGCGGCTTCAGCCGCGATGGCCCCGTGCTTGCCGAGGCCATCCACATCACTCAATCGTTTTTCGGCAACGGCTTGCGCGGCAGTTTTTCGGGGCGCATCGCGGCCTGATAGACGAATGCCGCCACGATGGCCGCGGCCTGTTTCAGATCGCCGGCCTCGGCGTGATCCAGCGTATCCAGGTTGCTGTGATGCACGTTGCTGAAATAGTCCAGACGATCCTGGATGAACTGGAAGCCCGGCAGGCCCACGCGATCGAAGGAAATGTGGTCGGTGCTGCCGGTATTACCCGCCACCACATCGGTCGCACCGACGTCATGGAACGGTTCCAGCCAGGACTTGAAGATCGGCATCACCGCCATGTTTTCCTGCGCGTACACGCCACGGATGCGACCGGAACCGTTGTCCAGGTTGAAGTAGGCCGACAGGCGGTCGTATTCGGGTTTGGTCTGCAGTTCGCCGCTGGGTTTCTGCAGCCATTTCGGGAGCTTTTTCTGTTCCGGATCGGTCGACTCCGGCCAGGTGGCGAAATGCTTGGCGACATAGGCACGCGAGCCGATGAGGCCCTGCTCCTCGCCGCCCCAAAGGGCCACGCGAATGGTGCGGTCGGGCTTGATGCCGACCGCCTTGAGGATGCGCATGGCTTCCATCATCACCGCCACGCCGGCGCCGTTGTCGGACGCGCCGGTGCCGGTATGCCACGAATCCATGTGCGCACCCAGCATCACCACTTCGCGCGCATGACGACCGTGGCCGGGAATCTCCGCGATGCTGTTGTAGCCGGGCTGGTCGGTGTCGTCGGTGAAGCGCGCCGCGACGTTCACACGCAGCTTCACCGGCTTGTCGGCATCCACCGCGCGCACCAGTTCGTTGTAGTGCTCGGCGGCCATGATCAGGGCCGGCACGCCGTCCGGCTCCTCCGCCTTGCGCGAACCGCTGCCCATCACGCGCAGGATGCCATCGTCCCAGCTGCTGATGCTGAGTGTCGCCAGCACACCCTCGTCGGCGAAGAACTGCTTGGTGGCCCGGGCCAGCTCGGTGCGCTTGGCGTAACCCTTGATCCACTTCTCGAAGCGCTTCTCGCGCGAGCCATCGGGGATGTCGAAGGTGTGCATGGAAGCCAGGTCGGCATCATCGTAACGCTGCGAATCCGGCTTGTCGCTGCGCTCGTAGTCGCGCGCGTCATCCAGCAGCAGGATCTTGCCCGCCAGCTTGCCCTTGTACTTGTCCAGATCCTCCTTGGACTCGATGGACACCTTCATCACCGCGCCCTCGACGGTGCCCCGAGTGCCCGGCGTCCACGCCTTGGGCAGCGCGCTCAGGGGCGCCACTCGCGGACTCGTCATCTGCACGCTGGCATTGGTGAACTCCCAGCCACGCCCGAAATCCTCGAACGCCTCCTTGTGCGCGTTGGCCAGGCCCCATTCCTTGAACTTTTTCACGGTCCAGTCATTGGCGCGCGTCATCTGCGGCGAATTGGACAGGCGCGGACCGATGGTTTCGGTCAGATAGCCCAGGGTGTCCATGACTTGCGAATGATGGAAGGCCTCCTGGCGAATCTTGCCGACCATGTCCAGATTGACCGGCTCCTGGGCCATGGCGACGCCGCCAATTCCCAAGCATACCAACAGCATGCAACGTTTGATCACGAGATATCCCCGATGGGTGCAAAGGCCCAGTCTAGCCAGCGGCCGCGCATCGCCCACGGGCCTTTGGTCACGTCGTCAGGCTGAGGCAAGCGGCACCCGCGCACAAAAAAACGCCGTCAGCTGGGAGGACCGACGGCGAGTCTGAGGAGATACCACGGGTTCCGGAGAACCCGTGGGTTTTTTCTTCTAGTTAGCTCGATACCACTTAGAAGGAGAAGTCGTAACGCACGCTCAGGCGAACCTGACGCGGCGGCGTGTAATTCAACTCCTGGTGGTAGTAACGGCTCGGCGTGACACGGTTGGCGGCATACTGCGTGTCATACCACTGCGGCTTCTGCTCGTTGAACACGTTCAGGATGTCCAGACTGAACTGCAGGTCGTTGTTGGCCCACGCCGGAACGTAAGTGGCGTTGAGGTTGACCTGGTACGTCCACGGCGTGTGCCCGGCGGTACCGCGCGGCGAGAAACGGTAATCATCCGACGGCGGCGCGTAGTCCGGATCCGTGTTCGGATTGGTACCGGTGCCGGCCAAACCACACCAGTGATAGTAGGCGCCGTTGTACAGGCCGGCATCGGCGGTCGGGTAGTAGCTGAAGCAGCTGGTCGGACGACCCGAGCTGATGATCGCGGTGGCGCCGAAACGCCATTCCGGATTCAGCTGATAGAAGCCGTAGGCCTTGATCTGGTGACGACGGTCGTTGGCCAGGTTGCCGTTGCCGCCCACCATCAGCTGCGGCAGATCCCAGTCCTGGGTCTGCGACACGTCGGACTGGCCGCCGGAACCGGTATCGATGTCCGACAGCAACTGGCCTTCCGTGTTGCCGTAGTTCTTGGACAGCGTGTACTCCAGCTTGCCGTACCACTTGCCGTCGAACGGATGCTCCATGAACAGGTCCAGGGCCCAGTACTTGCGCTTCAGTTTCGGGAAACCCATTTCCTCGTTGGTCACCGTCACGTATTTGAAGCTCCCGTCGGGCTGCTCGTAGGCGAAGGTGTTGGTCACGCCCGGGTTGAACGTGAAGCAGCGACCGCCCAGCGCCGGAGCGCAGGTATCGTCGATGGCGCTCTTCAGGTCGCGGAAGGTGCCCTTCACGCCCCAGTTGAACGACTCGTTGAGCTGCTGCTCCATGCCCAGGATGTACTCGTCCTGGTAATGCGACTTCAACCCCTTGGCCGCCACGGTACGCGGATCCGGTGCCTGCCCGCATTCCAGGTTGGAGGAAATGGCGGTCGGGTTGCCCGGGCAGCTGTAGCCGAGGCTGGTGTCGACCGGGATGTTGACCAGGCCGGTCGGCTCACCGGTGCGCGGATCGGTGCCGGTATAGGTGAAGAACTCCTGCGTGTACAGCGACGCCGAGGCCGCACGCACGGCGACGTTGTTGGGCAACGCCAGGTGATAACGGCCGGCGTTGGCGAACACCTTCATGCTGGAATCGCCGAACACGTCCCAGGACATGCCCAGACGCGGCGCCAGCTGATGACGCTGCGCCACATAACGCGCGCCGTCACCGTCGTAGTTGCTGAACTGCTCGTTGCGCAAGCCCAACGACAGCAACAAGCGGTCGGTAACCTGCCAGCGATCCTCGATGTACTGGGCCTGCTGCTTCACCTGCACGTCGGCCACCTGGGTGAAATACTGGCGGCGCACGAAGTAACCGTCGGTACCCGAACCACCGGCCGCCGCAGGCGCGCCCACGCCGTGACCGGCATCGACCGCGGCCGTCGGATCATCCGTCTGCATGTAAACCCAGATGAAGCCGCCGGCATATTCCGAACCGGTGTAGGAACGGGCCACGTTGGAGTCGTAGCCGACGCGAATGTCATGATCGCCGATGCGGTATTCCACATCCAGACGCCACGCCTTGACCTGGTCGTTGCCGCCTTCGAACGGGTTGTTGGCCGCCGTCTGGCACGGCTCGTGGTAGGTGATGCCGGGAGCCTGCAAGGACGGATCCGACCAGCCCGAAATGCGCGGGCAGCTGAAATCGAAGTTCCACGGCTCATCCAGATGCTTGATCTTCTGCTCGCCGTACTGGCCGCTGATGGTCAAGTCGTCGGTGATATAGCCGGTGTACTTGCCGATGTACAGGTCACCACCATCCTTGGTGTGCACGCCGCCGGCCTGCACGTCGTCATGGGTGAAGTTGCCGTAGTCGAAGCCGGTGTACTTGGCCGTGTACGACGTCTTGTCCGACACGCCGGTGAATTCCAGGATGTGGCTGTCGGTGATATTCCAGTCCACCTTGGCCACCCAGCGCGGAATCTCGTAGGTGTACTGGTTGAAACCGGCCGGATTGCTCTGAGCCGAACGCACGGACGTGCCTTCGCGCTTCTGCACCTCCATGTTGGCATACATGAACAGGCGGTCCTTGACCAACGGACCACTGAGGTACGCCCCGTAGGAGGTACGCCAATATTGGTTCTGGTTGTTCAGGGTGTACAAGGTACCGTCGGTATCCGGATAAAAGCCGGTATCCGGGTAGTAAGTATTGCGCGGGCTGGCGCGCAGCACTTCCGGTTCCCAGTACGCGGCCACGCCGCCCTTCCAGGTATTGCCGCCACGCTTGGTGGTGATGTTGATCACGCCACCCGTGGCACGGCCGAACGCCGCACCGTAACCGCCGGTCAGGACCTGCATCTGGTCGATGGCGTCATACGGCAGCGAGCTGTAACCCAGGTTGGTCAGCGGGTTGGTCACCGGGAAGCCGTTGATGTAGTAGGCGTTCTCGGACGAGGCCGCGCCGCCGAAGCTGGGCACGCCGTAGCTGGTGTTGTTGACCACGCTGGGTGCCAGCATGGCCACCGCCGAGACGTCGCGTGCCAGCGGCAGCTTGGCCAGCTGATCGGCGCTGAACACGGTACGCGTATCCACGCCGGACACGTCGATGGACGGCAGCGCATTGGCCGACACCTCGACGCCGGTCATCTCGGTGACGTCACCGCCGCTGAAGGACACCTCGGTGCCGCCGGCGATGGTCACCTGCACGTTGTCGCGCGTGGAAACTTCCGTGCCGTCGCGCTGCAGCGTGACGGTGTAGCTGCCAGCCGGCAGCGACGAGAAGCGGTAGCGGCCGGACGCATCGACCGTGGCCGTCAGTTCCTGGCCGGTGTTGTTGTTGTGGATCACCACCACATTGCCGCTGTCGCCGGCAACGCGGCCGAAGACCGAACCGGTGGTGGACTGCGCGACCGTGGTCATGCTGACCAGGCCGAGACCGAGGCCGAGGCCCACGGACAGGGCCGTGCGACGCAGCGGGAACGGCGCATGTTTGCGTGAGTTCATCAAATTGTCTCCCCAAAGTATCTGTTCCGCCCATCAGGCGGAAACGCTGAAAAACCCCCACCATTCACGGCGGTGGCAACAGTCCGTTACGCGGACCAGACGATGTGCGGCACGCGGGTGGCGGCGCTTCTTGCTCCCTGAACAAGACCGGCATGCCGCCCATCCCCTCCCGCGCGACCGGTTGCCCGGCAAACGCATAAACTTACGTTTAACGTAATATTTAACGAATGTCAACGTAGCGTGTCAACCGCGTGCGATAATGACCCCGACTGCAAGACGGTTTCCCCACAACCATGGTCCAGCGTACATTGCCCTCCAATCACAGTTCGCCCTCCCCGGCGCCCGACGATCCCGACACCGGCTTTACCCAACGTATCCAGCTGCTGATAAAGCATGTTGGCAGCGTCACTAAAATCGCAAAATATTGCGGTTTCTCCGAAGGCGTGGTGCGCAGCTGGCGTGACGGACGTTCCGATCCCTCGCGCCGACGCTGCCTGGCACTGGCCCGTGGCCTGGGCATCTCGCTGGTGTGGCTGATGTCCGGCGAAGGAGCGATGCTGCCCGACGACATCACACCGACCGCCTCGGGCGAAATGCTCGAACGGGTCGACCCGGACCGCCTGACCCGCTCGATCCGGCTGGTGCATGCCACCCTGGGCAACGCAGTCGGCCACCTGACCCTGGAAAGTCGCGTCGACGCCGTGGCCCGCGTCTACGCCACCCTCGGCGAGACAGACCCGGCCGCGCGCGCCGAGGGCATCAGCCACATCCACCAGGAACTGGCCGAGTACCTGCGAAAACTGGACACCACCGGCTGAACCGGTGGTCGGGCACGGCGCGGCAGCGCGTTACCATGGGATCCTTCCCCGCCATCGCGACCGCCATGCAGTACCAGTCCATCCTCGAGCAGATCCACGCCGACATCCTGCCCACGTTGCCGCAAGGCCGGCTCGCCGACTACATTCCGCAATTGGCCGAGGTGGACGAACGCAAGTTCGGCATGGCGGTGTTCGACACCGAGGGGGGCTGCGCGCGCGTGGGCGACGCCGACGAACGTTTCTCGATCCAGAGCATCTCCAAGGTGTTCACGCTGACCCTGGCCATGCGCGCCGACCACGAGCGCCTGTGGCAGCGTGTCGGCCGCGAGCCGTCCGGCACGGCCTTCAACTCGCTGGTGCAGCTGGAGTTCGAACAAGGCATTCCGCGCAACCCGTTCATCAACGCCGGGGCCCTGGTGGTCACCGACCTGATGCTGTCGCATCTGGGCAATGCCAACCAGGCGTTCCTGGATTTCGTGCGCCGGCTCAGCGGGGCCGACGACATCGACTACGACGCGGCCGTGGCCGCCTCCGAGGCCGCCATGGGCTATCGCAACGCGGCCATGGCGAACTTCCTCAAGAGCTTCGGCAACCTGGACAACCATCCCGAGGCGGTGCTGGACGCCTATTTCCACCATTGCTCGGTGGCGATGAGCTGCAGTGAACTGGCGCGCTCGTTCATGTATCTGGCGCGACACGGCGCCAACTCCGACGGCGCCATCATCAGTTCCAGCCAGGCCAAGTACATCAACGCGTTGATGCTGACCTGCGGCACCTACGACGCGGTCGGCGACTTCGCCTATCGCGTCGGCCTGCCGGGCAAGAGCGGCGTCGGCGGCGGCATCGTGGCGGTCATGCCGGGGCGCTTCAGCGTCTGCGTGTGGGCGCCCGGCCTCAACGCCAGCGGCAATTCGCTGGCCGGCACACGGGCGTTGGAACGCTTTTCGCAACTGACCGGCGAATCGATCTTCTGATCGCCCGGCATCGGTGCAAAAAATCCGATCCTGAACATCGAGCCGCGGGGATTCCCGGGGCATGGGCGAAGGTGCCGATGGCGGGGTCGGTGCCGATTCCGTGTTCACCTTCATGAGGGGGCCACCGGCGTCCGCCGTTCGACGACGGATGCCGTTCATGTCATTCGGGAGGAAAACCATGAAGTTGATTCGATGGATACCGCTTGTCGCCGCCATGACGTGCACAAGCGTGTTCGCACAAGCCGCCACACCGGCCGCGACCCGCGCATTCGCGCTGCCGGACCACGTCGACACCACGCCGGCCCACGCGGCGGCCGTGCAGGCGCTCGAGCAGTTCAGCGCGCGAGTGCAGCCGTCCGCCACATCCGGCCTGCGGCAAGGCCGCAGCCTGGCCCGCATGGCGCCACGCGACGCCGCCGCCATGCCCGGCTTTCCACTCGCCGTGGACGACGTGCGCGCCTTGCGTGATGCCCGCATCGGCTGGGGTTTTGCCGTCAACGACGCCCTGCCCGCCGATCTCGATGCGGGCACGCCGCTGGATGCGGCGGCACGTCCCACCGGCCAGTGGCGCTACGCGATCATGCTGCACGGCAAACCGGTCGGCCTGGTGACTGTGGTTGATACCGGCGACGGCTGGCAAGTCGTGTCCTTCGGCGGTGCCGGGTTGAGCAGCAACATCAACCAGCTGGTCCGCAAGCATGCCGACGATCCGCAGGCGCAACTGCGCTACGTCCGCGTGCCACAGGCCAGTGCCGATTTCATCGAGGTGCGCCACCCCGGCGCGCAGGCCGGCTACGTGCCGTTGCAGGCGGCACGCAGCAGCCTGCACATGGACACGGCCACCCCGCGCAGCGGTGCCCAATTGGCGCCGACCCTGCGTGAAGCGGCCCGGCGCAATCGCGCCATTTCCCACTGACCCGAGATGAGGAGATATCCCATGACGATGTTCCGTCGCCTTGCGGCCGCCTTCGCGCTGGCCGCCCTCTCCGCCGTGGCCGTGGCCGGCAGCGGCTACAAATACCTCGACATCGACCAGGTCACGCAGGAGCACAGCAACTGGTGCTGGGCCGCCAGCTCCGCCGACATCCTGCGCTGGTACGGCACCAACACCAGCCAGTGCAGCCTGGTCAACTGGGCCTTCGGTCGCAACGACGCCTGCGGCAACAACGTGTTCGACTGGTACTCGTCGGCCAATTCCTCCAACGCCCTGTACGGTTCCAACGGCAGCATCCAGGACATCCTGGGCTCGCGTGGCATCTCCAACCAGGCCTATGCCACCTACCTCAGCTGGAATGCCATTGTCAGCGACGTCAATGCCAACCGCCCGTTCGTGATCCGCTTCGGCTGGTACGGCGGCGGCGGCCATTTCCTGGTCGGCTACGGCTACTACGACCTGGACGGTACGGCCATGGTTGGTTACATGAACCCGTGGCCCGGCGAGGGTTACACCTGGTCGACCTACGACTGGACCGTGAACGCGGCCTATGACCACAGCTGGACGCACAGCCTGCGTATGAATCGCTGACGTCCGCGCCATCTCCGCGGTTTGCGATCCCTTGCGGGGGGGGCGCGAAAAACCGGGTACCCGACATCGATCCGTGGGAGCGGCTTCAGCCGCGATCAGTGCCTGCGGGTATCTCGCCATCGCGGCTGAAGCCGCTCCCACAAAAACCGGTTTTTCGAGGGACCCTACCGGGAACCTCGAAAAACTCCTGATCATGTGCAGGCCCGATGCCGCATGCGCGGCAAGAAGCCCGCAGCACCACCTCAATCGGCATTGCCGGCCAGCAACCGGCGTGCCCACGCGCGCTGCCCGGCGCGACAATCCGAACGCGCGCCCAGGCGCTGCAGTGAACGGCGCAACACCGCCTGGCTGCGACCATGGTCGCCGGCGGCACTGAGCGCCAAGCCGCGACTGAGTTCCAGCACCGCCAGTCGCGGATGATCCGGCGGATACAACGTGCGCGCTACCGACAGTGCCTGGCGATAACCATCCAGTGCCGCTGCGGCGTGTCCGCTGACCAGAGCCAGGTCGGCCTCGTTTTCCAGCAACACCGCCTGGACGTAGGGGTTTGCCGCGGCGCGCGACCCCAGGGTGCCACGCGCCTTCTCCAGCACCGTGGCCGCCTGCTGCAGATGGCGTCCATGCAGCAACGCCATGCCCAGGACACTTTCGCTCATGGCCGTCCACGGATGGGTTGGCCCCAGCACCCGCGCCCGCTCGCGCGCGGCACGACGCAGCCAGGTGGCGCCGACGTCGGCACGGCCGTCGCAGGTCAAGGCGAATCCCAGGTCATGCATGGCATTGAGGGTCACCGGATGGCCCTCGCCATAGCGCCTCGTCAAGGCGCCAACCAGACCACGCAACAATGCGACCGCTTCGTCGTAGCGCCCCAGGCTGACCAGTGCCGTCTCCACGGCCAGTCCGCTTTCGAGCGTGTACGGATGTGCCGCTCCCAGGGCATCGCCCACCAGACGCTGCGAGGTCTTCGCATGGGCCAGCGCGGCATGGTCGTGCCCCCGCCTGGACTCGCAGATGCTGAGGTTCATGTACGCGTCGGCGCGCATCACCGCGTCGTCGTCGGGCAAGCGCGGGAGCACTTCCCGGTAACGCCGCACGCAGGTGTGGAAGTCATCATGCAGGTAGGCGGTCCGGGCCAGTTGGCTGTCGATGCCCGCCAGCAGGTCCACGGCCTGCGGCGCGTGGGCCCGGACATCGGCACGCAACTGTCGCAGGCGCGCCTCGGCGCTGCTCAGCTTGTCCGGATCGAGCGCATATTGCTCGCGCTGCAACCGGGCACGCAGCACACGGATGTCACCCGCTCCGTCACGGGCCGCGAGATGCCCGATGGCCAGGTCGAAGGCCCGCCCGGCCTGCCGGAAACGGCCCAGATTGGCCAGCGTGCGCCCCAGTCCCATCTCGACACGCGCGGCCACTTCCGGCAGATGGCCGAGGCGCGGTTCGGCGCGATCCAGGGCGCGCGTGGCCAGCTCCGCGACCGTGGTGTCGCCGGAGCCTCCCTGCAACGGGTCGGCACCGGGCAGAAAATCGTCCTGCACAAAGGCGTTCACCGCCTCGGCGGTCGCCCGCGCATGCTCGGCCACGTTGCGCTGGTGCGCCAGACGCCAGGTGAAGCCAGCGCTCAGCAACACGACCGCGACGGCCGCGAGCAGCGATGCCGTCATGCCGCGCGGATGCGCCCGGGCCAGCAGCGCCAGGCGATGTGGCAGGCCCGGTTTGCGCGCCCCCACCGGCCGGTACGCCAGCCAGCGTTCGAGATCGGCCTGCAAGGCCGTGGCCCCGGCATAGCGTTGCGAGGGCCGCACCGCCGTGGCCCGGCGCAGTACCGCGGCCAGGTCGGCGGGGAAGGACGATGCCGGCTCATCGGCGGCATGCGCCGACAGCACCGTGCGCAGCAGCTGCCCCAATTGCCATACGTCCTGGGCCACCGCCGGCGCCTCGCCCATGCGCTGCTCGCTGCTGGCAAAACCGGTGCTGTAGGCGGCCGGAGCGTGCTCCGCACTGACCATGGCGGCGATGCCGAAGTCCACCAGCATCGCCCGTCCGTCGCCGTCCACCAGTACGTTGCCCGGTTTGATGTCCCGGTGTACCAGCAGATGCGCGTGCGCAAACGCCACCGCCTCGATCACCGGCATCAGCAAACGCACGCGCGCACGCAGGTCCAGGCCGGCATCCACCACGTACCGATCCACCGGCGGCCCGTCGATGCGTTCCATCGCGAACCAAAGATGCCCGTCCTCGCTGCAACCGCCGTCCAGAATGCGGGCGATGTACGGATGACGCAGCCGCGCCAGGATCTGGCGTTCGCGCCGGAACTGGTCGCCCTGGCGCGGCGTGGCCGGTCCCACCGGCAGCCACTTGATGGCGACCTCCTGCTCGAACGCACCGTCAACGCGGATGGCTCCGTAGACGATGCCCATGCCGCCACGTCCCAGCTCGCGGGTGATCTGGAAGGCCCCGAGCATCTGTCCCGGGGCCAATTCGGCCAGTCCGAGCCGCTCACGGAACAGGGCATCCACCAGCGGCCCGTTCAGCAGTCGTCCCGGCTCCAGAAGATGGTCAATGCCGGACACCACCGCCTCATGCCTCCAGCAATTCCCGCAGGCGTCGGCGCGCGTCGCCCCACAGCCGCTGCACGCTGCGCAGCGACAGGCCCAGGGCGGATGCCGTTTCGGCCTCGGTCAGACCGCAGAAAATGCGGCAATCGACGATACGTACCAGGCGCGCATCCTCGCCTTCCAGGCGTGTCAGCGCCTGATCCAGCACCAGCAGGTCGGCCGCCTGGCGATCGGCCGCCACGGCATCCTCGTGAAGCGTGACGTGCACCGCGTCGCCGCCGCGCTTGGCGGCATGGCGGTCGCGCGCGTAGTTGACCAGCACCTGGCGCATGGCGCGCGCCGCCACGGCCATGAAATGCTCGCGGTTGTCGATGGCCTCGGCACCGCGCCGGGCCACCCGCATGTAGCACTCGTTGACCAATGCCGTCGCGTTGAGCGTGGCGGCGTGACCACGGCGGCGCACCCGTCGCGCGACACGCAGCAAATCGCCATACAGCAATGACACCGCCTCGTCCCAGGCCCGCGGTTCCCCGCCACGGGCATGCTCCAGCAAACGCGTGACCTCTCCCATGCCTTAGTTTCCTCGCCCACCCCGGCCCGAGCATAGCGCATGTGGGAGCGGCTTCAGCCGCGATCGCGAGATACCTGCATGTGTTGATCGCGGCTGACGCCGCTCCCACAAAAACGCCCGCCGGGCAATCCGGCGGGCGTCGTGCGGGAAACGCTGGGAGGGAAGCTCAGCCCATCGTCCAGATCACCGGGTCGTTGCCCGAATGCGCCACGATGAAAATCATCAGCGTGATGGTGGAGATCACCGGAATCACGAAGCTCGGGCGGCGCCGCGCACGGTTGTCCTCGATCGCCAGGCCCGCGATGGACTGCTTGTGCATCCAGAACGCGGCCACGCCGAACGCGATGATGTACAGGCCCATCAGCAGGACCCACAACGCGGGCGACAATGCCGCCGACGACTGGCCGGCCATGGCCACGACGGCCAACCACACACCGACACCGGCGGCGAACACCGCCACGGCACGGGAAAGACTCTTGATCAGGTTGTTCATGACATCAGCCTCGATGGGGGACGGCAGGGTCGGGATCCATGCCGCCGGGGACGTGTCCATTAGAACGCGCCGGCCGGCAAAACCGAATGAGGCCGATTGACGCAGTGTGGCGTATCGACGCAGTGTCACACCGCCTGCCCGCGTGCCGGGCGTTTGCGGTGGCGCAGGTGGACGACCAGGTTGTAGCCCGAGACGAAGGCCGGAAACAGGTTCGAGAGAATGCCGACCGAATCGTTCTTGCCCAGCGTGAAATACGCCAGCAGCAGCACGCTGCCACACACCGACAGCCACCAGAACGCCGCCGGCATCACCACGCGCTTGAGCTTGCGCGTGTAATACAGCTGCACGAACCAACGACTGGTAAACAGCACCATGCCGGTGAAACCGACCAGCTTCCACGGCGTCAGGTGGAAGTTCCGGGCCGCACCGACCAGTTCCTGCCAAAGCGAAATCGCGTGATCCATCGGCCGTTGCCTGCCTGTGGGGAGACTGGCCATTCTAGCCCGCGCGTGCCCTGCTCCACGAACGGTCATTCGCGCCAATAGCGAGCCTGCCGCAGACGCCAGCGCGATACCGTATGCGGCGCATCATCGGCCGGAAATGCCACCTCGATGGCTCCGGACGTGGCCGTGTCGAGAAACGGCACGCCGGCGCGCCGGTAGCGTGCCACGACGGCGTCGGACGGATGGTGGTAGCGGTTGAGCCATCCCGCCGAGGCAATGGCCAGTGTCGGCCGCAGCGCCTCGATGAAAGCGGTGCCGGAGGAGGTCTTGCTGCCGTGGTGCGGCACCATCAGCACCAGCGGCGGCCCGGCCCCGACCTGCGCGGCCACGGGCGCCTCGACGCGACTGGATATGTCGCCCGTCAACAACAGGCGTCCGCCCGCGCCGCTGACCAGGACCACGCAGGAGGCGTCGTTGTCGCGCCGTGACACATCGGGCGGCGGCGCCAGCACACGCATCTCCACGCCATCCCAACGCCAATGCTGCCCGGCACGGCAGGGCGAGGTCCCCAGGCCGGTGCGACGCGGTTCGCCGGCCAGCCGGCGCGTCGGCGCATAGGCCTCCACGAGCGCCGCCGCGCCACCCGCGTGGTCGTTGTCGCCATGGCTGACCATCAACATGTCCAGACGGTGCACGCCCAGCGCGTGCATCACCGGCAGCACGGCCACCCGGCCCATGTCGAAGCCGGACGGATAGCGCGCCCCGGTGTCGTACACCAGGACATGGTGGCGGGTCCGCACCAGCACCGACAGCCCCTGGCCGACATCGATCACCCAGGCCCGGAACGCACCCGCGCCGATCACCGGTGCCACCGGCGCGAGCAACGGCACAAACAGCACCAGACCCAGCCAGCGGGCCGGCATGCCGCGCGGCAGGAACAGCCACCAGGCGCCGAACATGGCCAGCGCCATCGCGCCCGTGCCGACCATCGGCGGATACCAGTGCGCACCCGGCCAGCCCGCCATCAACGCCAGCAACCACCACAGCGCGTGCATGATCCAGGCCGCTCCCTGCCACAGCCAGGCGGCCGCAGCCGGCACCACGGCCAGCAGCACCATGCCGGCCAGCGCCAACGGCACCACCAGCAGACTCACCACCGGTACCGCGACCAGGTTGGACAACGCCCCCACCAGCGACGCCTGGCCGAAAAACCAGATCGTCAACGGCAACAGCGCGACGGTCATCAGCAGCTGGGTCAGCCCCATCACACGCACGTGCCCGACAAGACCGCGCGGACGCGCCAGTCCCATCATCAGGAAGGCCACGCCGGCGAACGACAACCAGAATCCGGCCGACAACACCGACAGCGGGTCCCACACCAGGATCACCAGCAGCGCGGACGCCAGCGTGGCGAGGCCATAGGAGCCGCGCCGGCATGCGCGCGCAAGCGCCACCACTGCGATCATCAACAAGGTGCGTATCGTCGGCAGCCCGAAACCGGCCATGGCGCCGTAGGCCAATGCGGTCAGGAACGCGGCCACCCCCTGCGCCACCGGGCGCGGCACATGCCGGCCCAATCCCGGAAACAGCCACCACAGGCCACGCACCAGCCAAGCACCGAACAACGCCGCCACGCCAACATGGAACCCGGAGATGGCCAGCAGATGGGAGATGCCGTTGGCGCGCGCCACGTCCCAGGCATCGTCATCCAGTCCACGCGTGTCGCCCACGGCCAACGACTGCAACAACGCGGCATCGCGTGGATCGGCGATGTCGGCGGCGATCGCCCGCGACACCATGCCCCGCCACCGGTCCACACACCATGCCTGTCGGCCCAGCCGGCGATGCTCGCCCTTGGCACGCACATACCCGGCCGCGACCTCGCGCCGCTCCAGTGCGCTGCGCTCGCTGTCGTAGGCACCCGGGTCGAGCAGCGAACGCGGCCGTTTCAGGCGCAATCGAAGCTGCCAGCGCGTGCACGTTTCCGGCGTGCCGGGCGGCGCACCGTACCAGGACACCCTGGCACGCCCGCGTACCGCCACCGGTGCACCGTCCAGCGTGGCCTGCTTGATGTCGAACACGAAGCGGTTGGCAATATGCCCGTCGCGCGGCAACTCGCGCACGCTGCCGACCACGTCGATATCCTGCTTCTCCAGCGCCACCGGCAAGCGTGCCTGCATGGCCAGATCGCCGCGCCACGCGGCCCAGGCCACACCCAGCAGCAGCATGGCGCACCAGCGCAAACGCGGGAATCGCCACAACACGACAACGCCGGCAAGACCGAGCAAGGCATCCACGCCGGGTGGCGGCAAACGATCCAACCCCTGTACTGCCACCACGCCGGCCAGCGCCGCCACGGTCAACCCGACAATACCGGGCCGGGCCACATCCGCGAACCACCGCGGCGACCGCCCCGCCGCGGTGCCCGCCCGGTGATCGTGATGATTTCCCTTTCCTGACATCCGGCCCCTCCCTGGGCAGTCGACGGATCAGCCGCCCGGCGGCTGCAGCTCGCCCTCGGTCAATTCCAGTACACGGTCCATGCGGGCCGCCAACCGCACGTCATGCGTGACCAGCACGAAACTGGTGCCGATCTCGCGGTTCAGTTCCAGCATCAACTCGTACACCTGGGCGGCGTTCTTCTCGTCCAGATTGCCGGTGGGTTCATCGCCCAGGATGCAGGCCGGGCGCGTCACCAGCGCGCGCGCCACGGCGCAGCGCT
>CAZMKO010000016.1:0-35573 GCA_964566965.1 uncultured Rhodanobacteraceae bacterium | reverse complement strand
GGCTTCCGCCGCTCCTACACACGATCGGGCGTTTTTCGAGGTGCCCCACAGGGCATCTCGAAAAACTCCGACCCGACTTCCGGACCGGGTATCCCGGATGCCCCATTTTTCTTGTGGGAGCGGCCCATGGCCGCGATCGGGCTTGCCGATACATCCGTTCACACCCTGGCAATCCCTGATACCTGGTTATTCGAGATGCCCCTCAGGGGAACCTCGAATAACCATGCTTTTTTGTGGGAGCGGCTTCAGCCGCGATGGCGAGATACCCGCAAGCGCTGATCGCGGCTGAAGCCGCTCCCACACACAAAAACGGGCGCCGGAAGGCGCCCGTTTTTGTGTGGCGAGGGTCGGCCGGATCAGGCGGCGTCCTTCCACTGGCCGAGGGCCGCCTGGCCGTTGTCGCGGGCGCGCGCGGCGACGGTTTTCTGGGCTTCGGCGTAGTTGCCGTGCATGTCCTTGGCCCACAGCTTCAGCGCAGCCTGCTGCATGGCCCGGCCGTAGGAGAACGACAGCGGCCACGGATGCGGGCCCTGCTTGTTCATGGCATCGAGGTGCGCGGTGGCGTCGCGGTCGGACTGGCCGCCGGACAGGAACACGATGCCCGGCAGCGTGGCCGGCACGGTGGTTTTCAGGCAGCGAATGGTGGCCTCGGCGACGGTGTCGGTGTCGGCCTGATCCGGGCAGTCCTTGCCGGAGACGACCATGCTGGCCTTCAGGATGGTGCCTTCCAGCAGCACGTTGTGCTCGTAAAGCGCACCAAACAGGCTGCGCAGGGTGGCCTCGGTGACTTCGTAGCACACGTCGATGTCGTGGTCGCCGTCCATCAGGACCTCCGGCTCGACCATCGGCACCAGACCGGCTTCTTGGCACAGCGCGGCGTAGCGGGCCAGCGCATGGCAGTTGGCTTCCACGCAGGTGGAGCTGGGGGTGTCGTCGCCGATGGTGATCACGGCGCGCCACTTGGCGAACTGGGCACCCAGCTTGGCGTACTCGGCCAGGCGCTCACGCAGGCCGTCGAGACCCTCGGTGACTTTTTCGCCGGGGAAGCCGGCCAGGTCCTTGGCGCCCATGTCGACCTTGATGCCGGGGATGATGCCGGCATCCTTCATCACCTTGGTGAACGGCACACCGTCGGCGGTGGACTGGCGGATGGTCTCGTCGTACAGGATGGCACCGGAAATGTGCTCGGCCAGGCCCGGCGCGGTCAGCAGCATCTCGCGGTAGGCGCGGCGATTTTCCTCGGTGCTTTCCACACCCACCGCGTCGAAGCGTTTCTTGATGGTGCCGGTCGATTCATCGATGGCGATGATGCCCTTGCCGGGCGCAACCATGGCCTGGGCCACGCTTTCCAGATCTTCAATACTCATGACGACTCCGTCGGTACGTCGGCAGAACGCCCCGCGGGCGCGGTGGCGGCGAGGCGCGCATTATAGGCCAGATCGCCATGACACGCGCGGCGCGCCCCGGGCAGCGCGCGCTCAGTCGCCGTAACCGGCCAGATGGCAGGAGGCGAGCACTTTCTGCATCGTGGCCTTGTCGCCGTTCGGCACGTTGAAGGGCACGATGAAATAGGTGTGCACCGGCTCGTCGCTGTCGTTGTCCTCGGCGGCGCGATACTGGAAACCCTTGACCAGGCTGGTGGCGGTGAGCTGGAAGTCGCTGGTGGACGGTACCTTCTTTTCCACCTTGATGTTGCGGGTTTTTCCGTCACTGCCGATGTCGTAGCTGACCGCGGCGCAGCCGACCTTGTCCAGTCCCTGGCCGCTGTTGGGCGCGTCGGCATACACGTGCGTGTTGGTGCGCACCCAGTAGTCGGTGAGATGGTCGGGTGAAACCTTGCGCGCATGGTTCTGGGCCAGCGCCGGGCCGGTGGCGGCAAGCAGGACCGCGGCGAGGGCAAGTGTGGCGGGGCGAATCATGGCGATACTCCGTTCGGTGACTGATTCAGTGTAACGCGCGCGATGCCGCCGGAGATGACCCGAGGGGTACCGGCGGGACCGGGCCATCGCGGCTGAAGCCGCTCCCACAAAAAAGCCGGTTTTGCGGCGCCTCCCACAAAACCCGTGCGGCTCTGCACGTGCTCCGTGGGAGTGCCCATGGCCGCGATGCCGCCGCTCAGCTGTTGTCGAGGCCTGCCGCGCGATCGCGGATCTGGGCCTCGACGCAGGCGATGGCGGTCATGTTGACCATGCGTCGCACGGTGGCCTGCGGGGTGAGTACGTGGGCCGGCCGCGCGGCACCCATCAGGATCGGGCCGATGGACACGCCCTCGGCCAGGATCCGGGTCATGTTGTAGGCGATGTTGGCCGCGTCCATGTTGGGAAACACGAATACGTTGGCCTGGCCGGACATGTGCGAGTGCGGGAAGTGCCGCTGCAGCAGTTCCGGGTCCAGCGCCATGTCGGCCTGCATCTCGCCCTCCACTTCCAGCTTGGGCGCACGCTCCAGGATCAGTTCCAGCGCGCGGCGCATCTTGCGCGCGCCGGGCGCGTCGCTGCTGCCGAAGTTGGACTGCGACACCAGCGCCACGCGCGGGTGCACGCCGAACAACTTCAGCCGGATCACCGCCTGCAACGTGGCCTCGGCGATCTGCTCGGCAGTCGGGTTGTCCTGCACGTGCGTGTCGACGAAGAAGAACAGGCCCTTCTCGGTGGCGATGGCGGTCATCGACGACGGCGCTTCCACACCAGCATCCAGGCCGATGATGTTTTCGATGTATTTCAACTTTTTGTGGAACTGACCGACCAGGCCGCACAACATGCCGTCGGCCTCGCCGCGCGCCACCATCACCGAGGCGATGGCGCTGGAGCGCGAGCGGATCACGGCCTTGGCCATGGACGGATTGACGCCCCGGCGCTCCATGGCGCGGTGGTAGTGCTGCCAGTAATCCTCGAAGCGCGGGTCGGACAGGATGTTGCACAGCTCGAAATCGCGGCCCTCTTCGAGACGCAGGCCGGCGCGCTCGATGCGGTCGGCGATGACCTCGGGGCGGCCGATGAGGATCGGCTTGGCCAGCCCCTCGTCGACCACGGTCTGCACGGCGCGCAGGGTGGTTTCCTCCTCGCCTTCGGCATACACCACGCGACGCGGGTCGGCCTTGGCGCGCTCGTAGACCGGCTTCATCACCAGGCCGGTGCGGAACACGAAGGCGGTGAGCTGGTCGTGATAGGCGTCGAAGTCCTCGATGGGGCGCCGTGCCACCCCCGACGCCATGGCCGCCTTGGCCACGGCCGGCGGCAGCTGCACCACCAGGCGCGGATCGAACGGCTGCGGAATGAGGTAGTCCGGCCCGAAATGCGGCGGCTTGCGACCGTAAGCACGCGCAGCCACATCCGAGGCCTCGCGCCGCGCCAGCTCGGCGATGGCGTGCACGCAGGCCACCTTCATCTCTTCGTTGATGCCGGTAGCGCCGACATCCAGCGCGCCGCGGAAGATGTACGGGAAACACAGCGCGTTGTTGACCTGGTTGGGATAGTCCGAGCGCCCGGTGGCCATGATGCAGTCGGGGTTGGCCGCCTTGGCGTCCTCGGGCGTGATCTCCGGGCTGGGGTTGGCCAGGGCCAGGATGATCGGCGGATCGGCCATGGTCTTGACCATCTCCCGGGTCAACACGCCGCCGGCGGACAGGCCGAGGAAGATATCCGCGCCCTTGACGATGTCGGCAACGGTTCGGCACGCGGTGTCGCGTGCATAACGCTGTTTGTTGGGATCCAGGCCTTCGCGATCGCTGCTGAGCACGCCGTCGCGATCGGCCGCGAGGACGTTGTCCGGGTTGAGGCCCAACGCCACGAGCATGTCGACGCAAGCGACACCCGCCGCTCCCATGCCGACCGTGGCCAGCTTGACGTCCTCGATGTTCTTGCCGGCCACCTTCAGCGCATTGACCACGGCGGCGCCGACCACGATGGCGGTGCCGTGCTGGTCGTCGTGGAACACCGGAATGCCCATGCGCTCGCGCAGCTTCTTCTCGACGATGAAGCACTCCGGCGCCTTGATGTCCTCAAGGTTGATGCCGCCGAAGGTGGGCTCCAGCGAGGCGATGATGTCGACCAGCTTGTCCGGATCGGTTTCGTCGATCTCGATGTCGAACACGTCGATACCGGCGAACTTCTGGAACAGGATGCCCTTGCCTTCCATCACCGGCTTGCCGGCCAGCGGCCCGATGTTGCCCAGGCCGAGCACGGCGGTGCCGTTGGTGATCACGCCGACCAGGTTGGAACGCACGGTGAGGTCGGCGGCGGCCTGCGGATCGTCGACGATCGCCTCGCAGGCGGCGGCCACGCCCGGCGAATAGGCCAGGGCCAGGTCGCGCTGGGTCAGCAGCGAGGTGGTCGGGGTGATCTTGATCTTGCCGGGGGCGGGTTGGCGATGGTACTCCAGCGCGGCTTGCGCGAGTTCCTTGGGAAGGCTGGACATGTATGGGTCGCGACGTGTGGGGGAAAGTGCCACGGAAACCGTGGAGGCCTCATGGTAGCACCGCACTGGCGCACCGCCAGCACCGGCAACGGGAGACGGAGACGGACTTGCTCATGGCATGGAAGCCGCGATCCGGATGCAGCCCCGAATCATGAACCATCGCGGCCATGGGCCGCTCCCCCAAGGGTTTCACGGTGCTCCCCGTAAACCCTGTGGGAGCGGCCCATGGCCGCGACGGCTCGATGCAGCGGCAGCGCCCGTCAATCCTTCAAAATCACCACCACGCGACGGTTCTTGGCGCGACCCTCGGCCGTCGAATTGCTGGCCACCGGGTGTGTCTCGCCCATGCCCACGGCGCTGATGCGCGAAGCGTCGATGCCCTTTTCCACCAACGCCTGACCGACCGACTGGGCCCGCTTCAACGAGATGCTCTGGTTGACGGCCGCATTGCCGCTGGAGTCGGTGTAGCCCTCGATGCGGATGTGCTTGCCGGGCTTGGACTTGACGAATTGCACCAGGTTGCCAAGGTGTGATTTGGCTTCCGGGCGCAGTGCGGTCTGGCCGGTGGCGAACGCGGCGCCGCCCACGGTCATCTGCATGCCCTCGGAGCCTTGCCGCGCCTGCATGTGGTCCATCTGCTGACGCATCAGGCGCACCGCGCTCTCGGCCAGCTCCGCTTCGTGGCGGGCGGCGGCGGCGGCGCGCGACTGCGATTGCGCGAATTTGTGCGCCTGCTCGGCCTCGGCACGGGCCTTTTCGGCCGCCTGCGAGAACGCCAGACCTTCGGCCTGCAGACGGTCGGCCTGCTCGGCAGCCAGCTGATTCTGCAGGCGCTCGCGCTCCAATGCCTGACGCGTGGCCGCGGCATCGCGACGGCTGGCTTCCAGCAGGATCTTGTCGTGCTCGCGCTGCAACTGTTGCAGTTTGTGTCGCGAATCAGCCAGTTCGGCCGCCGCCTGGGCCAGATCCACGCGGCGTTCGGCCATGTAGAGCACGTACTCGCGGCGCTTGCCGCTGGCATCGCGCAAGGCATCCACGGCCTGGCGCGCCAGCGAACGCTCGGCACCGGCATAGCGGCCCAGCGTGGGATCGGCCTCGAGCTTGTTCAGGCTCTGGCTGAGGCGCTGGTAGTCCAGATCGGTCTTGGCGGCCATGGCACCGGCCGCGAAGGCCACCATCAGGCCGGCGGCGAGGCACTTGCTGAAACGATTCATGGCTGGTCTCCCTGCACGGCCGGCGCTTGCGGCAGATTGGATCCCTCCTGCGCGCCATCCGCCGGGGCGCTGCCCTGTGGCTGCGGCAGGGTGATCTCTTCGGGCAAGCCCGAATTGCCGCGCGAGGGGGCCGACGAGGCCGGCGGGGCCGGCTCCAGCAGTTGCTTGCGCAGCCGCTGGTTTTCGGCGTTGCGGGTCTTGATCTCCTTGCGCGCCACGGCCAGCTCGGCACGGGTCTGCGCCAGTTGCGCGTCGGCGCGGGCCTCCTCGGCCATGTCCTGCGCCAAGGCGTATTTGTGGGCGTCCATGGCTGACTGCGCGGCTTTGAAGCGCTGCTCGGCAAAGGTCATGTCCACGGGCGCGTAGTCCTCGGCCTGCACGTCACGCGCGGCCTCGATCTGCTGCTGCGCGCGCTGCATCAGCCCGGTCGGCGGCGGCACGCTGGCGCAGGCCGCCAGCAGGGCCAGTGCCGAAGCCATGCCAAGCGTACGCAGGCGGGTCGGAAATTTTGCTGTGGTTGCCATAAACCGTGATCCCGGCGGTATACGAGTGGGTTCCAAATCGAGACAATCTAGCATCAACCGCAATTACACCACAGGTGCCCAATGGACATCGGTTATTTCCTCAAACTGATGGTCGACAAGGGGGCGTCGGACATGTTTCTGACGACGGGCGCCCCGGTCAACATCAAGGTCGAGGGCAAGCTCTATCCGCTCGGCAACACCGGCCTGCCGCACGGCATGGTCAAGAAGATCGCCTATTCGCTGATGGACGAGGGCCAGGTGCCGCAGTTCGAGCGCGACCTGGAGCTGAACATGGCGCTGGCGGTCAAGGACGCCGGCCGTTTCCGCATCAACGTGTTCAAGCAGCGCGGCGAGGTCGGCATGGTGATCCGCGCCATCAAGAGCGAGATCCCGGGCATCGAGCAGCTGCAGCTGCCGTCCATCTTCCGCGACCTGATCATGGAGCCGCGCGGCCTGATCCTGCTGGTCGGCGCCACCGGCTCGGGCAAGTCGACCACGCTGGCGGCGATGATCGACCACCGCAACCAGAACACCTCCGGGCACATCCTCACCATCGAGGATCCCATCGAGTACCTGCACCGGCACAAGAAGTCGGTGGTCAACCAGCGCGAGGTCGGGCTGGACACGCACAGCTACCACGAGGCGCTGAAGAACGCGATGCGCGAGGCGCCGGACGTGATCATGATCGGCGAGATCCGCGACACCGACACCATGGAGGCGGCCATCTCGTTCTCCGAGACCGGCCACCTGTGCCTGGCCACGCTGCATTCCAACAACGCCGACCAGACCCTGGAGCGCATCCTCAACTTCTTCCCCGAATCGGCGCACAAGAACGTGCTGATGAACCTGGCCCTGAACCTCAAGGCGGTGATCAGCCAGCGCCTGGTGATCGGCAAGGACGGCCGCCGCCTGCCGGCGGTGGAACTGCTCATCAACACGCCGCTGATCCGCGACATGATCCGCCGCGGCCAGATCCACGAGGTCAAGGAAGCCATGGACCGCAGCCTGCAGGACGGCATGCAGACCTTCGACCAGTCGCTGTACCGCCTGTACAAGGAAGGCCGCATCGAGCTCGAGGAGGCACTCAACAAGGCCGATTCGCGCGACGGTCTGGCGCTGAAGATCCGCCTGGCAGAGGGCGGCGACGGGGAAGACGTGGCCGAGCTGGGCAGTGCCGATCCGTACGGGGCGGGGATGTATTGACGGGACTCGGGAAAACATCGCGGCCATGGGCCGCTCCTACACGGGTTTCAGGAAACTCCATACACGCCCTGTGGGGAACGACAAATGGCGAGAACGAAGTCCGTTCGCCCTGAGGTATCGAAGGGCCGTCTTCACATATCCCGCGCCGTTCATGGTTCGATACCTCACCACGAACGGAAAAAGTGTTCGGCTGGAACAGGGTGGGGTCGACATGAAAGGTGGTTTTTCGAGGTGCCCTGTGGGAGCGGCCCATGGCCGCGATGGCCGGCCCGTGCCCGAGGCCGGCATCACTGCGCGTCCGGTTGCGCCTCGGGCGCGGCCTTCTGGAATGCTTCCAGTTCCTGGCAGGCCGCATGCACGTCACTGATGGCCGGGAAACGTGTCATGTCCACGCCCCAACGGTGTGCGTTGTAAACCTGCGGTACCAGGCAGATGTCGGCCAGGCCCGGGCTTTCACCGCAGCAGAAACGGCCGCGCGAGGCATCCTCGCGCAGCAACGCCTCGAAGGCGGCGAAGCCCCGCTCGATCCAGTGGCGCGACCATTGTTCGCGCTCCACCTGCGGCATGCCGCATTCGCGATCCAGGTACTGCAGCACGCTGAGATTGCCGATGGGATGGATATCGCAGGCCACCACGCCGGCCAGCGCTCGCGCCCGGGCGCGTTCGCGCGGCCCGGCCGGCAACAGCGGTGGTTCGGGCCAGACCTCGTCGAGATATTCCACGATCGCCAGCGACTGCGTGAATACCCGCTCGCCATGCAACAGGGTCGGTACCAGTTCCTGCGGGTTGAGCCGGCGGTAGGCCTCGGCATGCTGCTCGCCGCCATCGCGCACCAGGTGCACCGGGCGCAAGGTGCAGGGCAACTGTTTCAGGTTCAGCGCGATGCGCACCCGGTAGGCGGCGCTGGAGCGCCAGTAGCTGTACAGGACAAGATCGTGGCTCACCGCTTTCTCCCGAAGGCCCGTCGCCCGCCGGCGGCGGACGTGAGCCGGAAGGTTAACGCACCGCCGGCCCCGGTTGCATCGGCAGGGCCGGCACGCGGACAATAGCCGGTCTTGCAGCACCTTTTCATTGTCCAGGAGCCTTCCATGGCCTTCACCCGCATGAGCGAGCTTGACCTCAAGGGCAAGCGCGTGCTGATCCGCGAGGATCTCAACGCCCCCATCAAGGACGGCACGGTCACCTCCAGTCAGCGCCTGGAAGCGGCTCTGCCCACGCTGCGGCAAGCTCGCGACGCCGGCGCGAAGGTCATGGTGCTGGCGCACCGCGGACGCCCGACCGAGGGCCACTTCGACGCCGATGCCAGCCTGCAGCCGGTGGCCGACTGGCTGGGCGAAGCACTGGACGCGCCGGTCCGCCTGCAGCGCGACTACCTGGACGGCGTCGACGTGGCCGACGGCGAGGTGGTGCTGCTGGAAAACTGCCGCATGAATGTCGGCGAGAAGGCCGACGACACGACGCTGGCCAAACAATACGCCGCGCTGTGCGACATTTTCGTCATGGACGCCTTCGGGACCGCGCATCGAGCCCAGGCGTCCACCCACGGCGTCATCCGGCACGCGCCGCAGGTGGCGGCCGGCCCGCTGCTGTCGGCCGAGCTGGACGCCCTGGCCGAGGCCCTGGAAAACCCGCGTCGCCCCATGCTGGCCATCGTCGCCGGCTCCAAGGTGTCGACCAAGCTCACAGTGCTGGAAACCCTGATCGAGCGCGTCGACCAGTTGATCGTCGGCGGCGGTATCGCCAACACGTTCATCGCCGCCATGGGTCACCCGGTCGGCAACTCGCTGGTGGAAACCGACCTGGTCGACGCCGCGCGCCGGATCATGGACGCGGCCCGCGAACGCGGTGCCGACGTGCCGATTCCGGTCGACGTGGTGGTGGCGCCGGAATTTTCCGCCAGCGCACCGGCCACGGTAAAGGCCGTGGACCAGGTCGCCAAGGGTGAAATGATCCTCGATATCGGCCCGGAGACGGCCAAACGTTATGCCGCGCTCATCGCCGAGGCCGGCACCGTGGTCTGGAACGGCCCGGTCGGCGTGTTCGAATTCGACGCCTTCGGCCACGGCACCGAGGCGCTGGCCCGGGCCATCGCCACCTCCGACGCGTTTTCCATCGCCGGCGGCGGCGACACCCTGGCCGCGGTGGACAAATACGGCATCGCCGACCAGGTGTCCTACATCTCCACCGGCGGCGGCGCCTTCCTGGAATTTCTGGAAGGCAAGGAGCTGCCGGCCGTCGCGGCGCTGCACGCGCGCGCCACCGCGGACCAGTGACGGCCGCGGCCGGCATGGCGTCGACGACCACCCTGCTCGTCACCGGCGGTGCCGGCTTCATCGGTGGCAATTTCGTCCACCGGGCGGTGGCCGACGGCCTCACCGTGGTCAATCTGGACAAGCTGACCTACGCCGGCAATCCCGACACATTGGCCGACCTGGCCGGGCACGAGCGCCATGTCTTCGTGCACGGTGACATCGGCGACCGGGTTCTGGTCGACCGGCTGCTGCGTGAGCATCGTCCCGATGCCATCGTGCATTTCGCCGCCGAGTCGCACGTGGACCGTTCCATCGACGGTCCGGCGGCCTTTGTCGAGACCAACGTCGCCGGCACCCTGGTCCTGCTGGAAAGCGCGCGCGATTACTGGAAATCACTCGACGGCGACACGCACGACGGCTTCCGCTTCCTGCATGTGTCCACTGACGAGGTCTACGGTTCGTTGGGCGAGAACGGCAAGTTCACCGAAACCACGCCGTATGCCCCCAATTCCCCGTATTCGGCCTCCAAGGCGGCCTCCGACCACCTGGTGCGTGCCTTCCATCACACTTGGGGCCTGCCGACGCTGACCACCCATTGCTCCAACAACTACGGCCCTTACCAGTTCCCGGAAAAACTGATTCCGCTGATGCTGCACAAGGCGCTGGCCGGCGAGCCGCTGCCGGTCTACGGCGACGGCGGCCACATCCGCGACTGGCTGTACGTGGGCGATCACTGCGACGCCATCCGCCGCGTGCTCGAAGCCGGCCGGGCGGGCGGCACCTGGAATATCGGCGGCAATGCCGAGCGCGACAACCTCACCGTCGTAAAGACCCTGTGCGCGCGGCTGGACGAGCGCCGGCCGTTGCCGGGTGGCGAACCGCGCGAGTCACTGATCACCTTCGTCGCCGATCGCCCGGGCCACGATCGCCGCTACGCCATCGACGCCTCCAAAATCCGCCGCGAACTGGGCTGGGTACCGGCGCAGGATTTCAATGCTGGCCTGGCCCGCACCGTCGACTGGTATCTTGACCACGGCAACTGGGTCGAGCGCGTGCTCGACGGCAGCTACCGCCTGCAGCGGCTGGGACGGTGACACACATGGGCAAACGCAAGGGCATCATCCTCGCCGGCGGCTCCGGCACCCGGTTGTATCCGCTGACCCAGGCGGTCAGCAAGCAGCTGCTGCCGGTGTACGACAAGCCGATGATCTACTACCCGCTGGCCACGCTGATGCTGGCCGGTATCCGCGAAGTGCTGATCATCACCACCCCGCACGAGCAGGCCCTGTTCCAACGTCTGCTGGGTGACGGCGCGCAGTGGGGCCTGGACATCCACTATGCCGTGCAACCGGCGCCCGAAGGCCTGGCCCAGGCCTACCTGATCGGCCGCGACTTCGTGGACGGACAACCAAGCTGCCTGATTCTGGGCGACAACCTGTTCTACGGCCACGGCCTCACCGCCCTTCTCAAGCACGCCGCCACGCGTGAGCACGGCGCCACCGTGTTCGGCTACTACGTCACCGATCCGCAGCGTTACGGCGTGGCCGAGTTCGATGCCGACGGCCATGTGGTGGGCCTGGAGGAAAAGCCCGAACGGCCCAAATCGAACTATGCCGTCACCGGCCTGTATTTCTACGACGGCCGCGCCGGCGACTTCGCAGCCGAGCTGGCGCCCTCCCCGCGCGGCGAGTTGGAAATCACCGACCTCAACCGGCGTTACCTCGCCGACGGCTCGCTGATGCTGGAACCGCTGGGCCGCGGCTACGCCTGGCTGGACACGGGCACCCATGACGCCATGGTCGATGCCTCCAATTACATTGCCACCATCGAAAGCCGCCAGGGCCTGAAAGTGTGCTGTCCCGAGGAAATCGCCTATGTGAATGGCTGGATCGACGCCGAGACCGTGCTGAAACAGGCCGAGCCGCTGGGCAAGACCGGCTACGGGCGCTACCTGCGCCGCCTGGTCGAACAACCGGTGATGCGATGAGACGCATCGACACCAACCTGCCCGACGTGTGCGTGGTCGAACCGACGGTGTTCGGCGACGCGCGCGGCTTTTTCTACGAAAGCTTCCATCAGGCCCGCTTCGCGGAACTGGGTATCGACGTGCGTTTCGTGCAATCCAACGTCTCGCGCTCGGCCGGGGGTGTGCTGCGCGGCCTGCATTACCAGTGGCCGCATCCGCAGGGCAAGCTGGTCGGCGTGCTGGAGGGCGAGGTCTACGACGTGGCCGTGGACATCCGCCAGGGCTCGCCCACGTTCGGGCGCTGGGCCGCGGCCGTGTTGAGCGCCGACAACAAGCGTCATTTCTGGATTCCCGAGGGCTTCGCGCACGGCTTTTGCGTGCTGTCGGACACGGCCCTTTTCGCCTACCAGTGCACGGCGCTGTACGACCCCGCCGCCGACGCCGGCATCCGCTGGAACGACGCCGACGTTGCCGTGGACTGGCCCGTCAGCGACCCGCAGCTGTCGGCCAAGGATGCCGCGGCACCGTTCCTGGCCGACATCGCCAGCGACCGGTTGCCGCCGTACGCGCCATGAGGTTCCTGATCACCGGCGCCAACGGCCAGGTCGGGCGCGAACTGCGCCGCGCACTGGCGCCGCTGGGCGAGATCGTGGCCAGCAGCCGTGACGGCCACCTTGCCGATGGCCGCGACGGCGAGGCCGCGGACCTGTCCCGACCGGCCACACTCCCCGCCCTGCTCGATCGCCTGCACCCCGACGTCATCGTCAACGCCGCCGCCTACACGGCGGTGGACCGTGCCGAGAGCGAACCGGCACTGGCCCGTCGCATCAACGCCGAAGCGGTGCGGGTCATGGCTGAATGGGCCGCCACCCATGACACGCCGCTGGTGCACTACTCCACCGACTACGTCTTCGACGGCCGACACCCGCGCCCGCGCCGCGAAGACGACGCCACCGCACCTCTGGGCGTCTACGGCACCAGCAAACTGAGTGGCGAACATGCCGTACGCGACAGCGGCGCCACCCACCTGGTGTTCCGCACCGCATGGGTGTACGCCGCGCACGGACACAACTTCCTGGCCAGCATGCTGCGCCTGGCCACCGAACGCGACCGCCTGCGCGTAGTCGACGACCAGCACGGCACCCCCACGCCGGCCGGCCTGATCGCCGACGTCACCGCCGAGGTGCTGCGCCAGTGGCTGCCCATGCCCCGACGCACCCGCACCGCACACGCCGGTACCTACCACCTGGTCGCCGAGGGCCAGACCACCTGGTGCGGCTTTGCCCGCGCCATCATGCGTCGTGCCCGCGAACTCGGCCTCATCGACCACCCGGTCACGGTCGAAGCCATCACCAGCGCCGACTACCCCACTCCCGCGGCGCGGCCGGCCTGGTCGGTACTGGATACCTCGCACCTGCGTGGCGCGTTTGATGTCGCGCTGCCGGCATGGGAGGTTGGTTTGGATGCCGTGTTGGCATCGTTGGCGTCCTGAGGTGTTTTCCCGGGCGGCCTGCGGCCATGTCGTGCGACGGTTGATTGATTATCCGCCTGCCGAGGGGCCCCAAACGCCAGCACCAGCGATGGGGTGCCAATGATGCCCACGCGTAGGAGCCTGCCCTGCAGGCGAACCGGTGATGCGGGAAATCGCGTGGTTTGCGGCAAGATCGGATCGCGGCCATGGGCCGCTCCTGCAAAAAAGACAACGTATGGCGTGGTGTGGGCTGACCTACGGGGCGCCTCTCTCTTTGGCTCGTTTCTTCGGGCAAGCGAGAGAAATGAACGAGCGCCCGCAGGGCGCGATACCGCCGCCAGGCGGACAGTCAACAGCCGTGCTGCCATGCCCCCTGACCGCAGGCCGCCCCAAAAACCCCACCAGTCACCCCGCCGAATGCCGCACCGCCACCCGGCGCTGGCGACGCCGCTCGCGCCGGGCCTTCCAACGCTCGCCCAGGCAGCCGAACACCAGGTACAGCGCCGGCGTGCTCAGCAGCGTCATCGCCTGCGAGAACAGCAAACCGCCGATCAACGCGATGCCCAGCGGACGGCGCAGTTCGGCGCCGGTGCCCATGCCGATGGCCAGCGGCAACGCCGCCAGGATGGCCACCATGGTGGTCATCATGATCGGGCGGAAACGCACCAGACAGGCCTCGCGGATGGCGTCATGGGGCGTCATGCCGCTGCGCTGTCGCACCAGTGCGAAATCGATCATCATGATCGCGTTCTTTTTCACCAGACCGATCAGGAGCACCAGCGCCATGTCCGCCACGATGGACAATTCGGTGCCGGTGATCACCAGCGCCAGCAGCGCCCCCACACCCGCCGACGGCAGGGTGGACAGGATCGTGACCGGGTGGATCAGGCTCTCGTAGAGCATGCCCAGCACCACGTACACCGCGAACACGGCTGCCAGCAACAGCAACGGCATGGTGCCCTGCGCTTCCTGGAAACGCCGGAACCCGCTGCCGAAATCGGTACGGATGGAACCCGGCATGCGCATGTCACCGATGGTCTTCTGGATCTCGCCCATGGCCTGGCCCATGCTGATGCCGGGCGCCAGGTTGAAACTGAGATCCATGGTGGTGAACTGGTTCTCGTGGCTGATCGAGGTCGGCGCCAGGCCCGACTCCTGGTGGGCCACGGCCGAAATCGGGATCATCGTGCCCTTGTTGGTCTGCACGTAGACGTGGTCCAGTGCCGCCGGCGTGGCCGACTGCTGCGGCAGCGCGCCGACCACCACGGTGTATTCGTGGATACCCGAATGAATGGTCGAGACCTGGCGCTGGCCGAAGGCGTTGTACAACGCGTCGTCCACCGACGCCACGCTGACGCCCAGGCGCGAGGCCTTGTCCCGGTCCACGACGATGTTCTGACGCAGGCCGGCATCATCCACGTCGGTGCCGACGTCGGTGAGCATGGGGTTCTTCTTCAGCTCGGCCTGCAACCGGGGCAGCCATTCCTGCAGCTCCTCGGAGCTGTCGCCTTTCAGCGAGATGCTGTATTGCGCGCCCTGGCTGGTGCCGCGGCCGCCACTGGGCAAATCCTGGTGCGCGCGCAAGCGCAACGAAAGGCCGGCGTATTGCTCGGCCTTCTTGGACATCCGCGCCAGCACCTGCTGCGTGCTTTGCGTGCGGCCCTGACCGCGCGGCTTGAGCTGGATGCTGAACGAACCGCTGGCGCTGCCACGGCGCGAGCCCAGACGCGAACCGACGAATTCCACCGCCGGGTCGGCCAGGATCATGTCGGTGATGCGCTCCTGGCGCACCTTCATGTCCTCGAACGACAGCGTGGTACCGGCCGTGACCCGGCCCCAGATCAGGCCGGTGTCCTGGGGCGGGAAGAAGCCGCCCTTGACGATGCCGAACAGGAACACCGTGGCGAAGATCAGCGCCAGCGGCGTCAACGCCAGCCACAGCGGATGACGCAGGGTCAGGTCCAGGGTGCGCCGGTACAGGCCCAGCATGCCGGCGTGGAAACGGTCCAGCGCGCGCCCGGCGCGCGACACTTCGCGCTTGCGCGGCCGGTTGAGGAACTGCCCGCACAACGAGGGCGTCAGCGTCAGCGAGACCACCGCCGAAACGAAGATGGCGGCGATCAGGGTGACGGTGAATTCACGGAAAAACCCGCCGATCATGCCGCTGGCGAACAACAGCGGGATGAACACCGCGATCAGCGAGGCGGTGATGGACACGATGGTGAACCCGATCTCGCGCGCGCCGTCCAGCGTGGCCTGCAGGCGCGACTTGCCGGCATCGATGTGGCGGATGATGTTCTCGATTACCACGATGGCGTCGTCGACCACGAAACTGATGGCGATCACCAGCGCCAGCAACGACATGTTGTCCAGCGTGTAGTCCAGCATGTACATCACCACGAAGGCGCCGGCCAGCGACAGCGGCACGGCGGTGGCGGCGATCAGCGTCGGCGCCAGACGGCGCAGGAAGAAGGCCATGGTCAGCACCACCATGCCCAGGCTGATCAGCAGCGTGATCTGCACCTCGTTGACCGAATCGCGGATGGTCGGCGTGCCGTCGTAGTAGGCGGTCAGGTGAGTGCCCGGCGGCAGCAGGTCGCGCAGCAGCGGCAGCTCCTGCTTGATACGCTCGACGGCGGAAATGACGTTGGCCTCAGGCCGCTTGAAGATGTCCAGACCGATCGACGGCTGGCCATTGAAATACGCCGCCTGGTAGTTGTCCTCGGCCCCCTGGTAGACGTCTGCCACGTCCTTGAGATACACCGGACTGCCGTTTTGCACGGCGACCACCAGATTGCCGAAATCCGCCGCCGTCTCCAACTGGTCGTTGGCCGTCACCGCCATGGTGGTGTGGCCGTCGCTGAGAAAGCCCTTGGGCGAGGTGACGTTGGCGGCGCGCAACGCGTTGCGCAACTGGTTGGAGGTCAGGCCCATGGCGTTGAGCGCATGCAGGTTGACATCCACACGCACCGACGGCTGCGCACTGCCCGACACATCCACCGAAGCCACCCCCGGCAACTGCGACAGACGCGGTTTCAGCAGCGTGTCGGCACTCTCGTAGATCTTGGCCAGCGGCTCGGTGTCGGAGGTGACCGCCAACTGCAGCACCGGATCGTTGTTGGGGTTGGCCTTGCGATAACTGGGAGGCGCGCTCAGCCCCGAGGGAAGATCCGACTGCGCGGCATTCAGCGCCGCCTGCACCGTATTGGCCGCGTCATCCACATTCACGCCGTCGCGGAACATCAGGAACACGAACGTGCTGCCCTCGGAACTGCGCGAGAACATGCGGTCCAGCCCCGGCACCTGGCCGAGGTGGCGCTCCAGCGGCGCGGCCACGGTCGAAGCCATGGTGCTGGCGTCGGCACCCGGCTGACTGGCGGTCACGAAGATGGCCGGAAACGACATCTGCGGCAGTGCGCTGATACCCAGCAGCGCATAGCAGATGGCACCGATGGCCAGCAGTCCCGCAGCCAGCAGCGAGGTGCCGATGGGGCGGCGGATGAAGGGGGCGGCGATGTTCATGGTGCGCGGTCGCCGTATGCTGGTGATTCAAGCGCGCGTGCCGGGCCTGCATTCTGGCAATACCGGTGACCTGGTAGTCGGGTCCCGGATCCCGCACCACCAACCCCACACCCAGCAACGCCCTGCACTCCCGATCTATCCCGCTTCACGCCGCTCCTCCATCCTCGATCTCGAGGCGCTGGCGTTCGCGGCGCGCGCGGTGGGCGCCGACCCAGTCGGAGAAGCGTTCCATGTACAGGTAGATCACCGGCGTGGTGTACAGCGTCACCAGCTGCGACAGCAGCAGGCCGCCGACGATGGCCACGCCCAGCGGACGGCGCAATTCGGCGCCGATGCCGGTGCCGAGGGCCAGCGGCAATGCACCGAACAGGGCCGCGAAGGTGGTCATCATGATGGGACGGAAACGCAGCAGGCAGGCGCGACGGATGGCGTCGTGCGCGTTCATGCCGGCGTTCTTGGCCTCGATGGCGAAATCGATCATCAGAATCGCGTTCTTCTTCACGATGCCGATCAGGAGAATGATGCCGACGATGCCGTCGATGGACAGGTCCATGCCGAAGATCATCAACGCCAGCAGGGCGCCGACACCCGCCGGCGGCAACGTGGAAATGATGGTCAACGGATGGATGTAGCTCTCGTAAAGCACGCCCAGCACGATGTAGATCACCACGATGGCGGCCAGCAACAGCAGGACCTCGTCACCCATGGAGCCGGCGAACTCGGCGGCCTTGCCGATGAACTGCCCGCGCACCTGCGGCGGCAGTTCCATCTGCGACTCCAGCTTGTGCACGGCGGCAATGGCCTCCGACAGCGAGTAGCCGGGCGCCAGGTTGAACGAGATGGTCACCGCCGGCAACTGGTTCTGGTGGCTGACCACCAGCGGCGCGTTGGTTTCCGTGGCGGAGGCCAGCACCGACAGCGGCACGGTGCCGCCGCCGCCGGTGATGATGCCGGTGTTGCTCTGTCCCACCCCGGTGGCGGTGGAGGAGTTGGACGAGGTCAGCATGCCGTAGCTGGTGGCATTGGTGCCGGTCAGCGCGCCGCCGCCGTTGCTGCGCACGCGCAGCAGGTTCATCAACGAACCGGGGTTGCGGTATTCCGGCGCCACTTCCAGCACCACGCGGTACTGGTTGAGCTGGGTGAAGATGGTCGAGATCTGGCGCTGACCGAAGGCGTCGTACAGCGTGTCGTCGATGGTCTGCACGGGCACGCCCAGGCGGCTGGCCTTGTCGCGGTCGATGTCCAGGTGCAGCGCGCGGCCCTTGTTGGCCAGGTTGTTGCCCACGTCGGTGATCTCGGGCAGTTCGCGCATGGCCTGGGTCATCTTGTCGGCGTACTGGCCCAGCTCGTCGGTGTTGACGTCGCTCATCGCGTACTGGTACTCGGTCGCCGCCACGCGATTGTCCAGGGTGATGTCCTGCACCGGTTTCAGGAACAGGGCCACGCCGGGAATGTCGTCCACCGCATGGTTGAGGCTGGCCAGCACGTCGTGCAGGGAACCGCGCTCATTGCGCTTCTTCAGCACAATGGACACCTGGCCCTGGTTCAACGTCGGGTTGACCGAGCCGGTGCCGATGAATGCCGACACCCCGGACACGGCCGGATTGGCGCGGATCGCCTCAGCCACCTGGGCCACGCGTTTTTCCATGGCCGGGAACGAGATGTTGTCGTCGGCCTGCACCACGCCGGTCACCAGACCGGTGTCCTGCTCGGGCAGCAGGCCCTTGGGAATGGCGATGTACAGCCACACCGTCACCACCACGCCCAGCACGGCGATGCCGATGGTGAACAGCTGATGGCCCAGCACCCAGTCCAGGGAATGCTCGTAGACCTCCACGGTGCGTGCCCACCACGTACGCCGACCCTCGGCCGCATGGCGCTCGTGCGCGTCGTCGCCCTCGGGAAGCTGGTCGGGCTTGAGCAGGTAGGCGCACATCATCGGTGTCAGCGTCAACGACACCAGCATCGAGATGGCCACCGCGATCGACAACACCCAGGCGAATTCGTGGAACAGGCGCCCGGTGACGCCCGGCATCAGCAGCAGCGGCAGGAACACGGCGATCAGCGAGATGGTCAGCGAGACCACCGTGAAGCCGATCTCGCGGGCGCCGATCTCGGCCGCCTCGGGGCCGCTCTTGCCCTGCTCGATATAGCGCACGATGTTCTCGATCATCACGATCGCATCATCGACCACGAAACCGGTGGCGACGGTGAGCGCCATCAGCGACAGGTTGTCCAGCGACATGCCGGTGAACGCCATCACCCCGAACGTGCCCAGCAGCGACAACGGCACCGCCACCGACGGAATCAGCGTCGCCCACAACCGTCTGAGGAACACGAAGATCACCGCGACCACCAGCAGCACGGTCAGCACCAGCGTGAACTGCACGTCCTCCACCGAGGCGCGGATGGTCACCGTGCGGTCGGAGAACACGCTCAGGTGTACCGAAGAAGGCAGTACGCTGCGCAGCTCGGGAATGATGCGGCGGATGTTCTCCACCGTCTGGATGATGTTGGCACCGGGCTGGCGGCGGATGTCCAGCAACACGGCCGGCTTGCCGTCGGACCAGGCCGCCAGCTGGTCGTTTTCCACCCCGTCGGTAACGTCGGCCACGTCCTTGAGATAGACCGGCGCGCCGTCCTTGTAGCTGATGATGGTGCCGGCGTACTCGTCGGCGCTGGAGAGCTGGTCGTTGGTGCCGATGGAATAGGTGCGCACCTTGCCGTTGAGCGAACCCTTGGCAGCGTTGACGTTGGCCTGGGTGAGCGCGCTGCGCACGTCCTCCATGGTCAGGCCCATGTTGCCGATCTTGGCCGGGTTGACCTGCACGCGCACCGCCGGGCGCACGTCGCCGGCGATCGACACCAGGCCCACGCCGTCCACCTGCGAGAGCTTCTGCGCCAGGATCGAGTCGGCGTAGCGGTTGACCTCGCGCAGCGGTTGCGTGTCGGAGGTCATCACCAGGGTCATGATCGGCGCATCGGCCGGATTGACCCGGTTGTACACCGGCGGGTACGGCAGCGAACCCGGCAATCGTGCCGAGCGCAACGCCGATTGCACGTCCTGCGCGGCCACGTCGATGTCGTGATCCATGGCGAAGCTGAGCACGATGGTGGACAGCCCGGCCGAGGAGTCCGAGCTCATCATCGTGATGCCGGAAATCTGCCCCAGTTGGCGCTCCAGCGGCGTGGTCACCAGGGTGGCCACGGTATCGGCACTGGCACCCGGATATTTGGTGGTAACCACCAGTGTGGGCGCGGACACGTTGGGCAGCGCCGACACCGGCAGCTGGCGATACCCCAGGATACCCAGCAACAACACCGCCACCATCAGCAACGAGGTGGCAATCGGTCGGCGGATGAAGATGGTCGAAATGCCCACGCGGGCTCCTGCTGGCAAATGGTTTCCGGTACCGCCGGCGGTCATGGCCGGCCGGCGGTCGGCGTCTTGGTCACTGGGTGGCGGCTTGCGTGTCGCCGGAGGTCTTGTCGCCGGACGCGCCGTCCTTCTTCTTGTCGGTCTTGTCGGTCTTCTCGTCGGCGCCGCGGCGATCCTGGTCCAACGGGTTCTCGGTGGACGCCGCCGGCGGCACCTCGCCCGGCTTCAGCGGCTTGACCTTGCTGCCCGGCTTGAGACGGAACTGGCCCTCGGTGACCACGCGCTGGCCCGCCGACAGCCCCTTGTCCACCAATACGTGGGTATCGTCGGCATCCCCGGCGACCACCACCGGCTGCATCTTCACCGTGTTGTCCGGCTGCAGCAGGTACACGTAGTCGCCGTCCGGGCCACGCTCCACGGCCTGCACCGGGATCACCAGGCCGTCATGCACGGTGTTCACCTTGATGCGCACGTTGACGAACTGGCCCGGCCACAGCTCGGTGTCTTCGTTGGGGAATTCCGACTTCAGCGTGAAGGTGCCGCTGTCCGGATCGATGCGGTTGTTGATCACCACCAGGCGCCCGTCCTCGGCCAGCACATGGTCATCGGTGCGATCCATGGCCACCACCGGCAACTCGCCCTCGGCCTGGCGCGCGCGCACCCGGTCCAGATCACGCGCCGGCAGCGAGAACATCACGTTGATGGGATGCACGTGGGTCAGCAACACGATGGCGTCGCTGGTGGTCAGCACATTGCCCGGGTCCACCTGGCGGATACCGGCCAGGCCGCTGATCGGCGCACGCACCTTGGTGTAGTCCAGCTTCACCTTGGCATCGGCCACCGTGGCCTTGTCGGCCGCCACCGTCGCCGCCAGCTGCTTGACGGTGTTTCCCTGGGTATTGAGATCCTGCTGCGACACGTAGTTCTTGGCGATCAGCTGCTTGCTGCGCTCGTAGTTGCCGCGCGCGGTGGCCAGCTGCGCCTCGTCGCTGTGCATGCGCGACAACGCCTGGTCGTACTCCGCCTTGTAGGTGCGCGGATCGATCTCGGCCAGCACGTCGCCCTTCTCGACCTCCTGGCCCTCCTTGAAGTTGACGCTCAACAACTGGCCGCCCACCTGGGGACGGACGTTGACCGTGCTCAGAGCCTGCACCGTGCCGGTCGCGGTCAGGTACAGCGGCACGCTCTTTTGTTCCACAGGTACCACGGTGACCGGCACCGGGGCCTGCTTGCCGCCCTCGCCCTGGCCGAAACCGCCGCCACGCTTGGCGCCCGATCCCGAGCCCTGCATGGCGCGTACCCCCACAATAACGATGATGACCGCCACGACGACGATCAGCACGATTTTCCAACGCGATTTCCAACGCGGCATGGAGCAGCTCCACAAAACTGAATGAAATATCCGGGGAGACGCCGTTCCCTCGGTCGACGCGCCCGTCGACATGACGGGATGATGGCAGCTTAGGTACCTGTAACGCCCGACGACACTGCCAGTTGACAGGGGTGGAGCATGACTGAAGGCACAGGTGCGCCTTGCGCACTTGTGTCTCGCCCCTCCCATGACCGACTCCGGGGTGCGACGAAAGGTTCCTTTATCACGCCACTATTGACAAGCTATACTTTTGCCTTTGAAGCGTGTTCCGCCTGCGGGGCGGAGCTGAAACCAACTGTCGGGCCGGCAGCCATCCGGCCGCACAGCATACCGGGGTAGATGCAGTGAGCCGTCACATCAGCAATTCCGACAGGGACTTCGTGCGCCAATTTTCCATCGTGATCATCGCACTCGCGATCTTCGCGGTGTGCCTGCTCGTCATCGCCAGCATCATCTACAGTCAGCAACCGGAACCCAAGACCGCGGCAGCCAAGCAAAGCACTGCCGCCCGCCTGGCCCCGGTCGGCAGCGTCTACGCCGGCGACACCGGTCGCGCGGCGATGGCCAAGGCCAAGGCCGAAGCCGAAAAGGCCGCCGCCTCCGCAGTCGCCTACGGCGGCACCACCGACGGCAAGGAAATCTTCGGCCACCTGTGCACCAGCTGTCACACCGCCGGCGTCGCCGGCGCGCCCAAGGTCGGCAACGCCTCCGACTGGGCGCCGCGCATCGCCGAGGGTGTCGACACGCTGGTCAGCCATGCCGTCAACGGCTACACCGGCCCCGATGGCAACGTCATGCCGCCCAAGGGCGGCAACCCCGCACTCACCGAGGAACAGGTCGAAGCCGCGGTCAAATGGATGGTCTCGCAATCCAAATAACCGACACGCTTCGTGATTTCGACGCCGCCCTCCGGGGCGGCGTTTTGGCATCAGGGGCATGTGGGAGCGGCTTCAGCCGCGATCGCGCTTGCCGCAAGACACGCCATTTCCCCGCCTCACCGGTCACGCCTTCCAGCGCTCCGACACATGACCCTCAAAGCTTGACCCTGCAATGGTAGGAGCGGTGGAAGTCGCGACCCATCGTGCCGCAGCGCACCAAGCATTCCCCCACCGTGGATTGATGACGTGTCGGACACGGCCCGTGCGCGGGATTCATGCCGCGCGCCAACGCTGCGCAAACACCACCAGTTGCGGAAAAAACGACTGAAAACTCCGCTGCAGTTCGGCATCGCGTCGCTGCAGCGGGGGCAATGCCCGGCCCAGCGGATTGTCCCGGGTCAGCCGGTGGCCGATGCCTTCCAGGACGTCGGCGATGACCGCCTCGTCGGCATACGCCGCCGGCGCGTCGTGCCGGCGCATCCAGGCCACGAAACGGCGCAGGCGCGACGGCAACAGCGCATCGCGGGCCAGCAGGCGTCGCTGCAGGCGATCGGAAAACGCGTCCAGAGGGCAATCGGACCAGGACGCGAAATCGCGCGCCAGGCAGTGGTCGAACCAGACATCCAGCATGATGCCGGCATAGCGACGCCAAGGTGACGGAAACAGGCGTCTGCCTGCGACCACATCGGGATGGCTGTCGGTAAACGTGTCGATGGCGCGGTGCAGCGCGATACCCCGGCGCAGCCCGCACGGCAATGCCGGATCCGGACGGCCGCGCACGAAATCGCCGAGTACGCCGCCCACTTCGAGATCCGCGTCGCCGCCGGCCAGAAGCGCATGGGCCAGGAAATTCATGATGACGCGGCCGTTTTGGTTATCATGGCGGACATGACCGACTCCATTCTCGAGCAGGCGCCGGAGCGATTTCCGGACACCAGCTGCAGCTTCCCACTGCCCGGCCCGGCCGGCAAGCTGGAAGTGACCACCGATGTGCCGCAGGACGTGCCCGCGCGGCGCGGCACCGCCGTGATCTGCCATCCGCATCCGATGCACGGCGGCACCATGCGCAACAAGGTGGTGACCATGATCGAACGCGCGCTGCGCGAATCGGGCCTGCGTACGGTGCGCTTCAATTTCCGCGGCGTGGGCAAGTCCGAGGGTACGTTCGACGAAGGCCGCGGCGAAGGCGACGACCTGGCCGCGGTGGTGCGTTGGGTACGCGCGGCGTGTCCGGACGACGACCTGTGGCTGGCCGGTTTTTCCTTCGGCAGCTACGTGTCGCTGAGCCGCGCCGAGGCGCTGGGGGCCAAGGCCCTGGTCTCGGTCGCACCGCCGGTCGAACGCAGTTACGACTTCGACACCTTCGACCTGCCCACCTGCCCGTGGCTGATCGTCCAGGGCGAAGAGGACGAGGTGGTCGACCCGGCGAAGGTGTTCGAGTGGGTCGAGGCGATCGACCGCGAGCCAACCCTGATCCGCATGCCCGAGACCAGCCACTTCTTCCACCGCCGCCTGCTCGATCTGCGCGGCGCCATCAAGAACGCCGTGCGCAGCTGGCTGCCGCCGGAGCGCCAGGCTTGAGCCCGCCGGAGGTGCCTCTCTCCCCCGCCACGCGCTACCGTGACGGGGTGGCGGCCCGACGCTGGGAGGACGATCCGGCCCAGGCACGGGCGCTGCAAGCGTTCGACACGCTGCAGCGCGAGCTGGTGGCCGAGCAGGTCGCGTCCCGCGGCGGCGGCCTGCTCGGTCGCGTGCGTTCGCTGCTCGGCGAACGCCGCCCGCAGCCACCGCAGGGCTTGTACCTGTGGGGCCGGGTCGGGCGCGGCAAGACGTTCCTGATGGACCTGTTCGTCGCCAGCCTCCCCGAAGGCATGGCCCTGCGACGCCACTTCCACCAGTTCATGGAAGACGTGCATGCGACACTGAAGACGCTTCAACACAAGAGCGATCCGCTGACCGAGGTGGCCGCGGACCTGGCGCGCCGCGCCCGCGTGTTGTGTCTGGATGAATTCCTGGTCGACGACATCGGCGACGCCATGATCCTGCACGGCCTGCTGCGCGGCATGGTCGCCGAGGGCATGGTGCTGGTGACCACCTCCAACACGCCGCCGGCCGATCTGTATCGCGACGGCCTGCAGCGCGCCCGCTTCGTACCGGCGATCGAGCTGCTGGAGGCACACTGCCGCGTACTGGAGCTCGACTCGCGCCACGACTGGCGCCTGCGCGCGCTGGAACAGGCACCGATCTACCAGACCCCGCCGGGGCCGGAAGCGCAACGTGTACTGACGCGCATTTTCAACGACTACGCCAGCGACGCGGTACAGGAAGGCGGCAGCATCGAGGTCCACGGCCGTCCCATCGCGGTACGCTGCCGCGCCGCCAACATTATCTGGTTCGACTTCGACGCCTTGTGCGACGGTCCGCGCTCGCGCGCCGACTACACCACCCTGGCCGCGCAATACCCTGCGGTGGTGGTTTCCGACGTGCCCGCCTTCACACCGGGCAACCACGATCCGGCCAAGCGCTTCATCCATCTGGTGGACGCGCTCTACGACAGCCACGTCAAGCTGGTGTTGTCGGCCGCGGCACCCATCGTGGACCTGTACGAAGGCGACCGCCTGCGCGCCGAATTCGCGCGCACCGAATCACGCCTGATCGAGATGCAGAGCGAGGATTATCTGGGCCGGGCGCACAAGGCGGGCGACTAGGCGACCGGCAACCATCGCGGCCATGGGTCGCGCAAGCCGGTGTAGGAGCGGCGGGAGCCGCGATCGGGCTTGCCGCAAGACACGTTATTTCCCCGCGTCACCGGTCGCGCCTTCCAACGCTCCTGCAATCGAACCTTGAGGTTCAATGCCGGTGCGGGAGCGGTGGAAGCCGCGATCGGCGTGGCCGATTACTGGCCGCTGCCGCTGTTGCCGTTCTGCTGCTGCGGCAGTGGCGCCAGGTTGAAGCTGATGGTGGTCATCTTGCCGTCGAGCGCCTTGACCGCCTCGGCAGTGAGGTCGTTCTGCGGGTTGCCGCCCAGCACGGAATCGCGGTCCAGCAGGATGCCGCAGCTGTGCCGCTTGTAGATGTCGGCGACCAGCGGATCCAGGGTCTGGGCGATCTGCTTGGTGGCGTTGTTGCGGGTGACGCGGATGCGCGCGTCCAGTTCCCGGGCCTGCTTCTGGTAGGACTGCATGCGCTGCTGCAGGGCCTGTTGCTGCTTGTTGCGTTCGGCCTCGCTCAACGACTTGGCCTTCTGCTGGAACTGCTGGATGCTCTGGTCCAGCGGCTTGCGCTGGTTTTCCAGCTGGGTGCGGGCCTGCTGGGCCAGCTGCTTCAGGCGCGTATCGGCCGCCTGGCCGACCTTGGCATTGGCCAGCACGGCGCCGCGCGACAGCATGCACACGCCGGGGACGGATTTGTTGCCCAGCGAGGTCTGCGAGTTCTGTTGCGCATGCAGACCGGCGGCCGGCAGCGTCAGACCACCAGCCAGGCAGGCGGCAAGGGCGATGCGGGTAACGTTCATGAGTCGTGTTCCTTGGTTGTTGCGTTGGATGAACCCCGCGGCCGGCAAAAACGGTCGGAGGTGGTCCGAGCCTTCAAGCATAGCAAGAGGCGGGGGATGGATGGCGCGGGCCGCCGGCAGCGGCCACCGCCGCCGTTCAGGGACCGTCGGCGGCGGATTGCCGCAACGGCTTGAGCGAATCGAATTTGCGTTGGTACTCCTGCGTGATGTCGTGGGCATCGGAACTGGATGTGATGATACGCGGGGTGATCAGCACCAGCAGCTCGGTGCGGTCGCGGTGCCGGTCGGTACCGCCGAACAGGCGTCCCAGAAACGGGATGCGGCTGAGGAAGGGCACCCCGCTGTCGACCGTGCCCTCGTCCTGCTGGATCAGGCCCCCGAGCAACACGGTCTGCCCGCTTTGCACCGCGATCTGCGTGTTCAGCTGGCGCTTCTGGATCGGGAAGTTGCCGAAGTCGTCCTTGGTACCGGGCTTGGACACTTCCTGGCTCAGATCCAGGTAGACCAGGCCGCCGGGATTGACGCGCGGACGCACCTTGAGGATCACGCCGGTGTCCTTGTACTCGACCTGCCCGAGGGTGGCGATGCCGCCGTTGTTGCCGATGTTGCTGCCCAGACCGGCGCCGATATAGGTCTGGTTGACCGGCACCTGATCACCCACCTGGATACGCGCCAACTGGTTGTTGGTGACCACCAGCGACGGCTCGGAAAGCACCTTGGTGTTGCCATTGGTCTCCACCGCGTGCAGCGCGACCTGCACGTTGTGGTTGACGAACGAGTAGAAGAACGAATCCTTGAGCGGGTTGTAGGCCGCCCCGCCCTTGCCCAACGCCCACTGCTGCTGGTTGCCGGGCTGGCCCGGGACGTAGCCGCCGTCCCCGTCGGGGTGTCCGCCGATCAGGCCTTCCAGATACCACTGCACGCCGAAGCTGAACTTGCCGGTGAGCTGCACTTCCAGGATACGGGTCTCGATCTGCACCTGCAGCGGCACCACGTCCAGGCGCCGGATGGCCGACTCGATCTCGGCCCATTGCGACGGCCGGCAGCGCACCAACAGCTGGTTGTTGGCCTTGACGGCGGTAATGCGCACGCCCTGCGGACCGGCCGCGGTGACCGGCGCCGAGCTGCTGCTGCCGGAAGCCAGCGAATCGCCACCGCCGAAATCGCTGTCGTCGCCGCTGCCGGCACCGAAACCGCGATCCTCGCCACCCCGGCCCGCACGGCCGGCGTCACGGCCGAGACCGCGATCGGCGCCGAAGCCATTGCCGTCGCTGCTGTCGTCGTCACCGAAGGTGTCGTCACCGCCGAGGCCGCCGCCACTGCCACTGCTGCCCAGCGTGGACGGTGACAGGCCCGGCGCCACGCCACCGGATTCACTGGTGGCACCATCGCTGTCGCCGCCATAGATCTGGCCCAGGTAGGTTGCCAGCGAATCGGCCTGGATGTTCTTCACGTCGTACACGTACAGCTGCGGACGATTGCCGCCACCGGCATCGATGCGGTTGATCCAGTCATGCACCTCGGTGAGGTATTCCGGTTGCGGCGTGATCACCACGATGGCGTTGGTGCGCTGGATGGGGATGAAACGCAACATGCCGGCCAGCGGTGTGCTGCCCTTCTGGCCGAACAGTTTTTCCAGGTGCGGCATCAACTGGTCGACGCTGGCGTGCTGAAGGGTGAACACGCCCACCGACATGCCCTTCAGCCAGTCCACGTCGAAGGTCTTGATGGTGCGCTGGTAGTTGGCCAATTGCTCGGGAGTGCCGGCCATCACCACGAAGTTGCGCATCGGATCGACCAGCAGGAAGGCTTCCTCGGGCGCAAACGGCTTCAGCAGCTTCTGCATTTCCTTGGCGGAAATGAAGCGCAACGGAAACAGCCGCGCTTGCATGCCGGCGCCCGGCGCGCGCGCGTCCAGACTTGGCGAGAGGTTGCCGGCCACCGCGTTCTTGGCCTGCAGCACCACGTAATGGCCGTCCTTCTCGACCAGGGCGTTGCCGGTCCACGACAGCAACGTCTCCAGGATCGGCAGCGCCTCGTCCGGCGCCACCGGGTTGGCGGTGGAGAAGGTGATGTTGCCTTTGACATCCGGCTCAATGGCGTAATTGCGCTTGAGGAAATCACCCAGGATGGCTTTGACCACCGCCTCGACCGGCTGGTTCTCGAAATTGAATACCACCCCGTTGTTGTGGCCGTCGGCGTCGCGTTTGGCCGCCTTGCTGCTGGCCGGAGCGGCGGGCATGGAGCGCACGAACACGCCGTTGCCGGGTTTCATGCTGCCGGTGTTGTCGCCATCGGATACCGCCGGCGTGGCCGGTGTTGCCGCCGTGGTGCTACCCGGTGCCGGCGGCGGCAGCTCGGTGCCGGCCACCGCTTCGCGCTCCAGCGAATGGTCGCCCTGCACCGGCGGCAGCGTGGAGCAGCCGGCCAGCCACACCAGGGCGGCGAGGAGAGGAACTAGGCGGTAGCTTTTCATGTGTCAGCGTTCTCCAGCCTGCGCCGCGTGCTGGCGGCGTTGCTTGATGCGATCTCTCAGGGATTTCACGCGGGCCTTGTCGGCGTTGGTCGACGCGCCATCCGGCGGCGGCTCCGCGGGCGGCGCCTCACGCGACGCCGTGGCGGCGGGTTCGGCCCCGGCCGCGCTCGCGGCGGGGGCGACTTTCAACTCCAGATGCACCATCTGGCCATGGCCGGCAAAGGTGGCGCCACGCGGTTTCAGGGTCTTCAGCACCCAGTCGCCGGATGCGACCTGACTGCCCTCGGCCACGCGCAGCGTGCGCTCGCCGCTGACGTCGCTGAGCAGGGCCATGCGCATGCCGGGGGCCAGGATCACGCCGGTCAGGCGCAAATCGTCGAGGTTGGCGTCGGCGCCCGCGTCGTTGTCGCTCACCGGCACGGGGCGACGGTCGGTGGTGAACAACGGGCGCTGCCAGACCTCGGCGTAGCGTTTCAGTTCCGGCTTGCCGGCACCGCCGGCATCGTGCCGGGCCGAGGGCAGAGCCTGCGCGGCGGCCGGCGCGTCCCAGCGTACGCCACGGCCGATACCGGCCACGAGGACCACCCATCCCAGCACCAGCACGACGCACACGCCGGCCAGCCATGGACTCAGGCGGCGCTGGTCGGCCGCGTTCACGAGCCACCTCCGGTTTTCTGTTGCGTGTAACCGGACACTGTCATTTGCACGTCCAGCGGCGACACGCTGCCATCGTCGCTCTTCACCGGGGTGCGGTACACGCTGAAGTTGTCCACGAACAGGCGCGGCTTGCCGTAGGCCATGTCGTTGAGCACCGCGGCCAGCGCCTGCATGCTGCAACGCATGTTGATGTTGGCACTGACACGGCGGTACGGGGCGTCGGCCTTGGCCGCCGACGGCACCGGCATCTTCTGGGTCACCTCGCAGGTGCCGAGGGCGGTATGCGCCGCGGTACGCTCGACCATGTATTGCATCAACGCGGCCGTGGCGGCGTGGCTGTCGCTGCCGGCGAGAAAGTCGCCGACATCGGCCTGGTCGTGCGACAGGCTGGCAAGCCGCTTGCGCAGCACCTCGCGCTGCGCCACCAGACCGGCGTAGCGTTGCTGATCGCCACGCAGCGATCGCATCTGCGCGTCGATATCGCGCAAGGGCGCCACGAACCACCAGTGCACCAGCACCAGCCAGGCCAGCGCCAGCACCAGCAGCACCAGCAACAACGCGGCAAGGCGGCTCTCAGCGGGCTTGAGTTTGCGCATCGGCCCCTCCCTCGTCATTCGCGGTCGAGGCCGCCGGCGCCGCTTTGGCGGCCGCCTCCGGCACGCGCAGGTCGGCCGTCATGTAGAAGCGCTCGTCGTGGGTCTTGGGGTCGGTCTGGATGACGCCCTGGAAGCCCGGGTCGGAAAGATACGGCGATGCCGCCAGCCGCTTCAGCAACGCCGTGGCGTGCGGGCTCTGGCCTTGCAACGACAGCCGTCCGCCGTCATCGATGCCCAGCCGCATCAGCCAGGTATCGTCGGGAAGACGGTGGGTGACATCGGCCAGCACGTCGATCACCGCCGGCGCGCCGGCCCGCTGGCGAACCAGAAAACCGGCCGCGCCCAACCGGTCGACCAATTGCCGGCGCAGGGTGGACACGTCGCGCGCCTGATCCCGCAGGGCGTCCACCTGGGCCTGCATGTCGGTCAGCGCCGCGCGCCGGTTGTGCAGCCACTGGCCCATCACCAGTCCCAGCAGCAGCACCGCCACCACGCCGAGCGCCAGGTTCAAGCGCTTGCGCGGATGCGGATGCGCCGGCCGCGCATCGGCAGCCAGCAGGTTCACACCCAGACGGCTGCCGTCGGCCAGCGCGTCCACCGCGTCCACCTTGACGCCCATGCCGTCGAGTGTCTGCAACATCGGCGTCAGGCGCGCACGTGGCACCAGCACCAGTTCGGTATCCAGGCGTCCGTCCGGCAGGACCCCGAGCAACCGCACGTCGTAACACACTTCGGACAGGCGGAAAGGCGTTTGCCGGTCCATCTCGAAACCGGCCACGCGACGCAAGTCGCCACGCGCGGCGGCCGGCAGCCGCAGGTGCTTGCGCAGCACCTGGCCTGGTGGCAGGCACAGCGCCAGACGCAAATCATGCATGTCGACATCGGCCAGCGCCTCGTCCAACCGGCTGCGCTGCAGGGCCGGTGCCTGCGCCAGGTCGATGCGGGCCAGCTCGTACAACTCGCCCGGCCGGCGCACGCGGATGACACCGTCGGCCGGTTCCAGCAGACGCCAGGCGGCATCGCGTTCCAGGGCGGCGACGAGCCGGCGCGGCAGACAGGCACGCAGCTCACCCCACCACCAGGCAAAAAAGCCCGGCAGTGGCGAGCCGTGCCAGGCACGCGACACGCGCCCGGCCAGCGGACGCCAGGTTTGCGTCAGCACCGTCACTGGGTTGTTCCCTCCCGCCATTGCAATACCACGTACGGCAACCCGTTTCGCTGGTTGCCGCGCTTGCGGATGGTCGCATGCAACGCGGCATGCGTGCCATCGGCCAGCGTGGCCGTGGACACGATACTATGCGTGCTGCCCGGGTTGCCGGCAAATACCTGCATCCCGCTGGGCAGGTCCGGCAGGTGGCTGGACAGGTCGACCCGGTGACGCCGGCGCACGTACTCGGCGGCGGATGAGGCATCCATGCCCGGCAGCGCCGCCAGCACGCCGGGCGGGGCGTAGGCCGGATCGGGCATGTTGCGCCCGGACCACACCGTCAGCAGCGGTTCCAGGCGCCGATACAGCGACGCGTCCATGCCCAGCACCAGTTGCAATTCCTGCAGGCTGGCGAACGGGCCGTTGCGCGGCCCGTAATCGCGCCCTTCCTGCTCGTAGCGATCGGCCTCGGCACCGGCCGGCCGCACGTCCTCGTCGGTATCGCGCCAGTCGGCGATGGCCGCGGCCAGGGCATGCGCCGCGTCCGCCTTCGCGCCGACACTGGCGATGAGGTTTTCCAGCACCTTCGGCGAGGCGGCATTGAGATCCACCTTGCCGTCCTCGCTGGTGATGCGCACCTGGATGTCGGCATCGTCGAAATGGAACCGGTAGGGCTGGCCGTCACTGCGCCAGCGCGCCTGGCGGTCGGGATCGTTCAGCGCCGCCACCGCGCGCGCCAGACCGGCCTCGGCGGCATAGCGGGCACGCACCTGGTTGAACTGGTAGCGCGCCTGGGTGCCCTCGGTCCGCGCCAGCACCGCGTAGCCGCCGAGCATGATGGTCAGCAGCGCGCAGGCCCACAGCACCAGGATCAGGGCGACGCCACGCTGGCGACCGGCACGGCCGGCCCCGTGCACACGTTTCATGGCACCACCCCGCTGCCCGGCGTCAGACGCAGGCCGGCCCGGTTGACGGCGCTGGTATCCACGCGCAGGGGTACAGTGAGCGTCGGCCAGCGACCGTCGTCGAGTTTCAGCTTGATACGCACCAGGTCCGGCACGTGGGTGCCACGTGGCCATTGCACCTGCCAGCCGGTGTCCTCGCGCTTGAGGTCGCGGCCGCGGTAATTGAACACGCCTTCGCGAATGCCGGTCAGCAGCACTTCGGGCTTGTCCATCGGATGCAATGCGCTGCCGTCCGGCGACAGGCGCGCGAAGGTGATCTGCAGGCGCAGGTCCCCGTCATCGCCATCGGGCACCAGTTGCAACCGCTGCCACTGCGCTCCCAGGCGCCCCAGAAAACCCGGCAGTGGCGCCACGAAGCGGATGTCGCGCGGCCCGCCACGGAACACGATCGACTGCCCGTCGTCATCACGGGCCCAGGGAATCGGCGTGGTCTGCGCCAGGTTGCGACGCAAAAACTGTTCGGCCCCGCGAATCTGGTCCATCCGGTCGACCCGGGCACGGCCGCGGCTGGTGGTCTGCGCGGCGGTACGGATCCCGGACCACACGCCCAGCATCAGCAAGGCCAGCAGCGCCATCGCCGCCAGCAATTCCAGCAGCGTGAAGCCGCGCGCGCAGGGCTGCCGCAACACGTTCACGGCGCCCCCTCCGTGGCCGGTTTCGCCACACGCAAGGTACGAAAATGCGCGGTCTGCTGGCGCGCGGGCGGCCCCCACATCACGGCCAGATCCAATTTGTACAGCGCCAACGGCGGCGCGCCGGCGGGCGTGTCGTCGTCACTCTGCCGGCGATGCCCTCGCCGCGCAGTGGCCGGCGGCCGCCAGCGGCGCACTTCCAGGCGCCAGCGATGGCTGTCGTCGAACCGGCCACGGGTAATGCCGGGCTGCGGCGGCGACATCACGAACGCGCCATCCAGCAGCGATTGCGCCATGGCCGCGACCTCGGTGCGCTGGCCCGCCTTCCGCGTCAGCGCCAGCGACGCGCCCATGGCCTTCAACAACATCGTGAATGCCAGCGCCATGACGACGATGGCCGCCAGCACCTCGAGCAAGGTGAAACCGCCGGCGCCACGTTTCATGAGTGGCCGTCGCCCGTACCGGTCTGGATATTCACCGCGCCGGTCAGCCACGCCACGTTGATGCGCCACTGCCGCGCCCCCCGGCGCAGCACCACGTGGCCGCCGGTGGAACTGCCATCCGGAAAAAATCGGATCCGCGCCACATGGCCGTCGCGCTGGTCCTCGCGCGCACTGGTCACATTCAAATCCATGTGGTCCGGCAACTGCTGCGCCGGCTTGCCCGGCACCTGGTAACTGCGCCCGCGCACGTCCAGCGCCAACACCTGCGGCTTGCCCTTCACGATGGCCTGCGTGCGTGTGTAGCGCAACGCCGCAGCCAAATCGGTACCCGCCGCCCGCACCCGCTCGGCATCCAACCCGCGCGACGCCGACACCGCCACCGCCGCCGCGGCCATGCCGATGAGGAGGATGACGATCAGCATTTCGAAGAGGGTGAAGCCTTTTTGGTGCGGGACTCGGGCATATGGCGGGACCCGGGACCCGGGACCCGGGACCCGGGTGGGGCGGGTTTTGACGCCATCATTCAGGTCACGGGATAGCGGGTGTTCCTGGTTTCGATTGGTATGGGTCGGGACTCGGGACTCGGGGCTCGGGGTTCCGAGAGACGGCGGGACCCGGGACCCGGGACCCGGGACCCGTAAGGCGAGAAGCTCGGGGCTATCCGTAAATAAACGATTGTTCTTGCGTATAGGGCTTCGGGCTTGCTTCGACCATCTGGAGTTGCCGCCAAAAGGCCATGCAAACCAAATGGATCGAAGCCTTGCAGGCATGCACCCCCACCTGTTCCCAGATGACGTCAGCCTCCAGGCATGACGGGTCCCGGGTCCCGGGTCCCGGGTCCCGCCCCATGCCCGAGCCCCGGCGTCACCCCAAACCTCGACACCCCCCCACCGTCTCATTGCCAGTTGCCCACATCCTTGTTGAACCCGTCACCGCCGGCCTTGCCGTCCTGGCCGTAGAACACCAGGTCGAAGGTGCCGTGTTCGCCCGGATAGCGGTAACCGAAGGCGTGGCCCCACGGATCCTTGAGGTCCGATTCCTTGGCGTAGGGTCCCATCCAGTTGTCGGCGTTGCCCGGTTTGGTGACCAGGGCATCCAGCTTTTCCGGCGGCGCGCCGTTGTCCAGCGCGTAGTTCTCGATCTTCTGCGACAGCGTCACCAGCTGCGCCTTGCCGGCGCCGTACTTGCCCTTCTGCATGTTCTTGCCGACCTGCGTCACCACGATGGTGCCGACGATGCCGATGAGGACGATGACGGCGAGCATTTCGAGGAGGGTGAAGCCTTTTTGGCGCAAGGCTCGGGCATGGGGCGGGACCCGGGACTGGGGACTCGAGACTCGGGCATGGGGCGGGACCCGGGACTGGGGACTCGAGACTCGGGCATGGGGCGGGACCCGGGACCCGGGACCCGGGACCCGTAAGGCGGGAGGCTCGAGGTTATCCGGCAGTACACGGTTGTTCGTGCGTACAGGGTTTCGAGTAGTGCCCGGCTTGCGGGCTTGCCACGCAAAACCGGTGCCCACGGAAAAGCTCCGAATAAAACGGTACGACACACGCTTGCCCCGTCCACGGGTCCCGGGTCCCGGGTCCCGGGTCCCGCCGTCTCTCGGAGTCCCGAGTCCCGAGTCCCGAGTCCCGTCTTCCCCCCGCCAAACGGTCAAAAATGTCGACATACCCTTACCTCCCAAAAGCAATGCAATCAATGAATACTGCTCGTCAAGCTCAAAAGCGGCAGCAGGATCGCTGCCATGATCAGTGCCACCAGCGCGGTCATCACCAGGGTCAGCACCGGGACCAGGGCCGCCAGCATGGCGTCGATGGCGCGGCGGGCCTGGGCATCGAAGGTGTCGGCGACTTTCAGCAGCAGCGCGTCCATGTCGCCGGCTTCCTCGCCGACTTCGATCATCTGCAACGCCAGGCGCGGAAACACCTCCGTGTGCGCCAGAGCGTGTCCGAGACCGGTGCCCCCCTTGACCGCCTCGGCCGCTTCGGCCAGTGCCTGGTCCAGCGCCCTGTTGCGTGTGACCTGCCGCACGATGGAAAGTGCCCCAAGCAGCGGCACGCCATTGGAAAGCAGCGTGCCCAGGGTGCGCGCGATGCGCGCGGTCTCCACTTTCAGCAGCAACGGGCCGACCACCCGCGCGCGCAGCAACCAGGCGTCGAAAGCCTGACGCAATTCCGGGTCGCGCAAGCGCGCGCGCAACACCAGCACCGCGCCGACCAACACCAACACCAGCAGCCACCACCAGCCCTGGATGAGTTGCCCCGCCGCCAGCACCACCTTGGTGATCCACGGTAGCGGCACGCCCATGTCGTCGAAGATGGGCACGAACTGCGGCACCACATAAGCCATCAGCAGCACCAACGAGCCGAGCACGCCGACCAGCAAAAACGCCGGGTAAATCAAGGCGTTGATGACGCTGGAACGCAGCGCCTGCGCGCGCTCCAGGTAGTCGGCCAGGCGCCGCAGCGTGCCCTCCAGCGCGCCGCCGGCCTCGCCCGCGCGCACCAGCGAAATGTACAGGCGCGGGAAGGCGTCATGTTCCTCCTGCAACGCCCGCGACAAGGTGCTGCCGCCGCGCACGCGGTCGCGCACGCGCTCGATCAGTTTCTGCGCCGACGCGCCCTCGGGCAGCTCCAGCAGCAACGTCAACGCCCGGTCCAGCGGCTGTCCCGCCCCCAGCAAGGTGGCCAGTTGATGCGTGAACAGCGCCAACTGATCCCCCGAAAACGGCCCGCGCCGCAACCACGCGAAACTGCGCGCGCCGGCCCCGGCATCCGCCGGCGCGGCATCCAGCGGCGTGTGTCCCTGATCCTGCAGCTTGGCGACCACTTCCTCCACACTGGCCGCCTCCATGCTGCCGTGCAGGGTTTCGCCTTCGGCGCTGATGGCTTTGTAGCGGTAGGTGGACATCAGGGTGAAGCTCGGGGTGAGGCCGGGACTCGG